>DATLLB010000167.1:0-2741 GCA_035538075.1 Enhygromyxa sp. | reverse complement strand
GCCGGTACGCGGGTGCTCGATGGCGATTGTGATCGCACCGTCGCCGAGCCGGTCCCGCGGATGTCGACCAGCACGATGTCGCGGTCTTGGCCGATCGCCTCGAGGGCGCCGAGCCTCGGCGGGAACGCCTCCGTCGCTGCTTGGCTTGGGCCACCCGCGAGGAACCACACCGAGTCGGGCTTCGGCTTGCGTTCGCGCGCTTCGATCACGGCGACCCGCAGCGGGATCGTGCGGCTCGACGGATCCTCGGGATCTTCGCTGACCTCGACCACCCCACACAGCGCCTGCTTGGAGAGCCCGTCGAGGTGGCACGGCTCGAGCGCGACCGCCCGCGTCGATCGAGGCGTCGGCTGCTTGCAGCCGACCGACGCCAGCACGCAAGCGAGCAGTCCGATCGCCCCAATCACAGCGCTTGCCTGATGAGGCACGGCGGCATCATACGATGTCGGGACGCGGGGCCCCTAGACAAACCTCGCGCGGCTTGTCACGCGCGCGGCCGCCCGCGTAGGGTGCGTCAATGTCCAAGCACCTCATCGCTCTGTTCGCTCTACCGCTGTGCCTCTCGCTCGTCGCTTGTGACAAGTCCGACGACAAGAAGACCGACGACAAGAAGACCGACGAGAAGAAGACCGACGACAAGCAGGTCGACGCCAAGGCGCCGGAGCCTGCCCCCGCTGCGGTCGAGATGGTCGAGCACGACCTGTCGAGCGCCGACCCCGAGTGGGCCGGCTGGGTTGCGCAGGGGCCCAAGGAGGCCAAGGTCATGGCTGACGGCACCAAAGGCGCTCGGATCGCTGCGGACGGCCGCGACGGCTTCGACCTCGCGTGGGCGCCGAAGAAGACGGATCTCGCCAACCTCAAGCAGAACCTCGAGAAGGGCGCGGCGATGTCCGAAGGCAAGATGAAGCTGACCTTCACCACCGACACGCCCGAGGCGCTCGAGTGGACCGCCGAGGGCTACGGATCGACCTCTTACAACTTCGTGATCCACATGACCGTCGGCGATCGCGAAATCACGTGCAAGAACAACTACATGGTCGGCATCAAGTCGCAGGAGGCGCTCGCCCAGCACAAGGAAGCGTGCAAGACCCTGCAGAAGAAAGGCTGACGACTCACCCCTTCGCCCGCTGGTGCCCTTGATGTACGGCGCGAGCGTGGCGGTGCACTCGTGCTGGCCCAAAAACGTCGAGAACCCAAACCCACCCCCCGAGCGAGCGCAGCGAGCGAACGGTAGCGAGCGAAGTCCACGGCTGTGTCTTAAAAAGACCCCCAACGGGGGTCACTACGGCCAGTCGAGCACCACGAACCAGCCCCCGAGCGAGCGCAGCGAGCGAACGGCCGCGAAGCGGACGAAGCGGGCTAAGTCTTCGGCTGGCCGCGGGGGGCAAAGAAGCCCTATTCTCCCGGGCCCATGGCCGTCTCTCGTCCCGCCGACGCCCACGCGATCCGCTCCGCGTTCCTCGACTTCTTCGCCGAGCGAGCCCACCGCCGCGTGCCCTCGTCTCCGCTGGTGCCGTTCAACGACCCGACGCTGCTGTTCGTGAACGCGGGCATGGTCCAGTTCAAGGACGTGTTCACCGGTCGAGACAAGCGCGACTACACGCGCGCGACCTCGGCCCAGCGCTGCCTGCGGGCCGGCGGCAAGCACAACGATCTCGACAATGTCGGCTTCACGCCGCGTCACCACACGCTGTTCGAGATGCTCGGCAACTTCTCGTTCGGCGACTACTTCAAGCAGGACGCGATCCGCTGGGCGTGGGAGTTCCTGACCGGGGTGCTCGGGCTGCCGGCCAAGAAGCTGGTGGTCTCGGTGTTCAACGGCGAGGGTGAGCGCGCGCCCTTCGATCAGGAGGCCTTCGATCTGTGGGCCGAGATCGTGCCGCGCGATCGCATCTATGCGTTCAACGCCAAGGAGAATTTCTGGCAGATGGGTGACACCGGCCCGTGTGGGCCGTGCACGGAGATCCACATCTTCACGGCCGGCGACGAAGCCCCGCCCGACGCACGCACGCCCGGCAAGGGACCGGCGTTCGAGGACACGCGCTACATGGAGCTGTGGAACCTCGTGTTCATGCAGTACGAGAAGCATGAAGACGGCGCGATGAACCTGCTGCCGGCGCCCTCGGTGGACACGGGCGCGGGGCTCGAGCGGCTCGCGGCCGTGTACGAAGGCGTGAGCAGCAACTACGAGACCTCGCTGCTGGCTCCGCTGGTCGAGAAGGCCAAGCAGCTCGCGGGTGTGTCGGGCCATCAAGGCGAGCGCGAGGCCAGCTTCCGAGTGATCGCCGATCATGCGCGGGCGACCGCGTTCCTGATCGCCGACGGCGTGATGCCGGAGAAGACCAAGCGCGAGTACGTGCTGCGTCGGATCATGCGTCGGGCGATTCGCCACGGCACGCTGGTCGGGCTCGACGAGCTGTTCTTCCATCACGTCTGCCAGGAGGTGGTCGAGCGCTTCAGCGACGCCTATCCGCACCTGCGCGACGCTTCGGCGGCGATCGAGAACGCGGTGATCGGCGAGGAGGAGTCGTTTCGGCGCACGCTCGATCGCGGCCTGCGGATGGTCGAGGCCACGCTCGCCGAGCTGCCTTCGGATGCGAGCGCATTCCCGGTCGAGCCGGCCGCCAAGCTCTACGACACCTATGGGTTTCCGATCGATCTCACGCGGGTGATCGCCGAGGAGCACAACCTGAAGCTCGACGAGGACGAGGTCGCCTCGCGGGTCAAGGAGCTGCAAAAGT
>DATLLB010000166.1:0-19965 GCA_035538075.1 Enhygromyxa sp. | reverse complement strand
CCGGCCGAGTGCAGCGCCTTGGCCAGGTTCAAGCTGGTCCCGGCCACGCTGCGGTGATCGGGCCCATACGCGCGCTCGAACACCTGCAGCGCGTGCTGATGGTGCTCGATCGCGGCCTCGTACTCGCCGGCGCGCCACAGGATCATGCCCATGTTGGTCAGCGAGCCTGCGGTCGAGCTGCTGAACTCGCCGAGCGTCTCGAGCTTGATCTCGATCGACTCGGCCAGCACGCTGCGAGCCTCGGCCGTGCGACCGAGGCGATCGAGCGCGTTGGAGAGATCGTTGAGCGAGCTGGCCACCTCGACGCTGCGCGGGCCGAACTCGCGGCGGCGCACGGCGATGGCCTGCTCGAGCAGCGCGACCGCCTGCTCGTGCTCGCCGAGCCGGTGAAACATCTTGCCGCGCGCGTCGAGCAGCTTCGCCTCGACCCGAGCGGTGCCAGCCCGCTCGATCAGCGACTGCGCATGGCGGGCCCACGCGAGGCCCTGCTCGGGCTCGCCGAGATCCAGACCGAGCGTGAGGATCAACTCGAGGATCGCCTCGATCGCAACGTCGTCATGACCGAGCGCGAACGCCTGGTGATAGACGTCCTCGATCTGCTTGGCGGCCTGCTCGTACTGGCTGCGCAGCGTCAGCACGCGCGCGCGGGCAAAGCCGAGCTCGACGGCGAACGGCGGATGGTCGACGCCAGCCGCGGCCGCGCTCGCGCGACCGAGCGCCGCCTCGGCGTCGTCGATGCGGACCGCGGTGATGTGGGCGTTGGCCGAGGCCAGCTCGCGACGCGCCCGCGCGAGCGCGTCCGCAGCGTCGGGGTCCTCGGGCTCGGGCAGCCGCGCCTCCAGATAGCTCACGTCGGCGCAGCGCTCGATCGACGGCAGCTCCTGCACGAGCCGCGTCACCTGCCGCATGCCCGCGCGATCGATCGCGACGAGCACGTCGGCCGTGGCCGCGAGCGCGTCGAGGCGGTCGCTCAAGCAGCGCACCCGACGGTCGCGCAGCGCCGGCGAGAGCAGCTGCCGAACCTCGGTGTCGAGGCACGCCTGCTCGAAGCCGGCCGCGAGCTCGCGTGCGTAGTCGTCGAGCCGCGCGAGCACCAGCGTGCGCGTGGGCGCGACCGATTCGCCGCCCGCTCGATCGAGCGCGTCGACGATCGCCGCCTCGCGTGCGTCCGTCCAGATCGCGTCGACGCGCGCGCTGGTGTCCTCGCACACGGGCGCGAGCTCGCCAGTCGACTGACCTGCGAACGCCCACGTGATCCCGACCAGTCCGAGCGCGACGGTCGCGACCAACGCCGTGATCGCGCCCATCCGTCGCCGCCGCGGCACGGCCTCGAGCGCATCGAGCAGCTCGGCGAGCGTGGGGAAGCGTCGCCGCGGATCGACCTCGAGCCCGCGCAGCAACGCCGCTCGGATCGCCCGCGGCACGCCGCGGCTGGGCCCGATGCTGACGCGACCGGAGGTCACCGCCTGCGCGAGCGCAGCCAAGCTGCCGCCGGGGAACGGCCGCTCGCCGTAGAGCGCCTCCCACAGCGCGTCGCAAAACGAAAATTGATCGGTGCGTGCGTCGGTCTCGTCGCCGAGGTGCTGCTCCGGGGCCATGTACGCGGGCGTGCCCATGACCGCGCCGGGCCGCGTCAGGCTGCTCGAGTTGGCGCGATCGAGATCCGCTTGAGTGTGACGATCGAGGTGATCGGGCGAGGTCGCCTCGACCTGCTCGAGCTCACCCTCGATCACCCGCGCGAGCCCGAAGTCGACCACGCGCGGCTGCCCGGCTTCGTCGATCAGCACGTTGTCGGGCTTGAAGTCGCGGTGGACCAGCCCGGCCTCGTGCGCCGCCACCAGCCCGCGACCGGCGGCCACGAACATCGCGAGCACCGCCTGCCAGCTGCGCGGCTCGGCCCGCGTCCACTTCGCGAGCGTGCCGCCTTTGATCAGCTCCATCGCGACGTAGAGCCGCCCGTGCTCCTCGCCGACGTCGTGCACGGCGACGACGTTGGGATGCGCGAGCTTGGCCAGCGTCCGCGCCTCGCGACGCAGGCGCGCGTGGGCGACCTCGCCGTGATGGCTGGGCGTCAGCACCTTGAGCGCGACATCCCGCTCGAGCTCGGGGTCGAACGCGGCGTAGACGATGCCCATCCCGCCGCGACCGAGCGTGTCGTGAATGCGGTAGCGACCCAGCGTGTGCGGACGCAGCTCGTCCGCCGAGCGGCCGCGCGAGCCGGTCCCCGATCCAAACGTCTCGGTGTTCCCCATCGTGGTGCCGTCGGGCACCTCGGTCGGCGAGCCGCTCTCGGGTACGGACGAATGTAGCTCGTGCACGCCCCACCATTATAGGCGAGCACGCCGCCCATGGACTTCGCCGCGGTTGGTCCCTACGCTTCGCGCCGTCATGCGAATCTGCATCCTCGGCGCCACGGGCCTCGTCGGAGGCGAGCTCCTCACCCTGATCGATCGGGCCTGGCCCGGCGCGCAGCTGAGCCTCTACGCCAGCCGCGATCGCACGCTCGCCCACGCCGGACGCGAGCTCCCGGTATTCGCCGCCGAGCGGCTCGCCGACGCCGACGCGCCGAAGGGCGACCTCGCGTTCGTGGCCCTCGACGACGAGTACAGCGCCCGCTACTGCCCGCGCCTGCTCGAGCTCGGCTACCGGGTGATCGACAAGAGCAACACCTATCGCATGAACCCCGACGTGCCGCTGATCGTCGCGGGCGTCAATCATCGCCGCGCGACTGCAGACACCAAGCTGGTCGCCAATCCCAACTGCACCACCATTCCGCTCACGCTCGCGCTCGAGCCCTTGCGCGCGCGCTTCGGTGGGCTCGGCGAGATCACGGCCAGCACCTATCAAGCGATCTCGGGAGCCGGGCTCGCGCCGCTCGAGGAGTTCATCGGCAAGACCGCCGACGCTTTCACGCGCATGCGCGAGCAGGGCGAGGTGCTCGGGCTCTCGCTCGATCCCTCCGCGTATTCGGGCAACACGGTCCCGCACAACGGCAAGACCGACGAGTCGGGCTTCTCGGCGGAGGAGCGCAAGCTGATGTTCGAGAGCCGCAAGATCCTGGAGCTGCCCGAGCTCGCGATCTCGGCGCAGTGCTGCCGCGTGCCCGTGCCGGTCGGGCACTACGAGAACGTGTGGTTCGAGCTCGCGCAGGCGGCCAACGAGGCCGCGATCGCCGAGGTGTTCGCCGAGGCGCCATTCGTGCATTACGTGCCCGGGGCCGAGGGTGCGGGCCTGACCGCGCTGGCGACCGTGCATCGCCGCGATGACGCATTGGTCGGTCGGTTGCGACGAGACAATCGCGACACCAGCGGGCGCCGCTGGTGTTTGACGGTCGCGGGCGACAATCTTCGGCTCGGCGCGGCGACCAACGCCGTGCGCATCGCCTCGGCGTGGTTCGGCGGCGAAGACTCTGCCCTCCGCGTGTGACAATCGAATTCGGAGCACGCGCCTCAGTGCCAGCTGACGACGAGGCCGCGCGTGGATTCGCGGCTCTCGTCGCAGCGTCGCATTGACGCGAGCGGTCGACGAGAGAGCGCTGCAGGGTGCTTCCAGAAAGGCACCCCATGCAACGAAAACAAAAATACAGCAAGGTCCGCATCAGCGCCGCCGCCGTCGGCATCGTTGGAATTCTCGCGAGTGCAGGCGCATTTGCGGCTGGCGCCGAGAAATGCCCGGTCCGAAATCTGGCGTTTGTCGACGAGGGCCGCTCGCTCTCGATCGACGCGGAGTTGCTCGATCTACGTGAGAATCGGGACGTGTTGGTCACGATGACGGCGACGGCCGAGGTCGCGCTCGCCTGCGTCAGCCCGAGCGGCAACGAACCGCCGGGGGCCCAGCCCGACGACCTCATGGTCGAGCTGTCCGACTCGAAGACCTACTCGAAGAGCCGGATCGTGAATGGTCGACTCGACATCCAGCTGGAGACCGATGCGCTCGGCTCCAAGATCGCCGGTGCGCCGGACTGCCCGCAGTGCTTGTACGAGGAGTGGACCGAGACCGTGGAGTCCGTCCGCTTCATCGAGATGACGCTGACCGTGCGCCAAGTCGGCAGGGACACGATGGTGCTCCTGTGCAGCTTCGACTCGCCGAGCAAGAACGGAAAGGTCCCGTCCAACGACATCACCTGCGAACGACTCTGATCGACTCTGATCGGGGGAAGTTGCTACCCTCGGGCCATGTCGCGCCCGTTCGTGCCGCTCGTCGCGCTCGCGATCGCCTGCACGGACGGGCGCGATCCTGCCCCGGTCAGCGAACCTGCACCCGCGCAATCGGACCCGATCGTGCACGACACACCGCCTGCGATCCCCGAGACCTTGGAGCCGCTCGCGCTGCGCTGTGATGGCGCTGCGATCAAAGCCGCGTTTGCAGAGCTCGATCCGGCAGCGCTCGCCGCTCTCGATCACGGCCCGAGCACCCGCCTGCTCGCCCGCTGGGAGAGCACGCGTCGGTTCGCCGACGACGGCTCGATCGACCCTGCGAGCGTCGAGGCCTTCGCCCTCGCGCTCGCGCGCGAGCTCGGTCAGGAGCCGCCGCGCTGGTGGGTCGAGCAGCTGGCCGCCGCCAAGCTGCGTCCCGGCGACGATCAGGGCCCGCCCTACTACGACGTCGGCATGACCGAGAGCGGCGATCGACGCGGCGAGCTGGTGCCCGGCCCCGGCAGCACACGCGTGCGCCCGAACATGGCGTCGGTGCTGTCCGAATCCAACGGCCAGCTGTACTTCGATCTCAGCATGGGCCGCCTCGAGCTCGGCCCGCTGCCCAGCGATCCCGACGCCACCCTCGAGCTCGCCCGCGCGCGAGCGGGGAGCGTCCTCTATTACGCCAGCTTCAGTCGCGGCTCGGGTGGCTTTCGCTTTCCGCTGCGGGCGATCGCCCATCACGGCGGCGAGCAGTGGCAAGCCGAGGTCTGCGGGCCCGATCGCAAGATCCTCGGCGGGCTGGGCTATTTGACGGTGGAGATCGTCGTGCTCGAGCCAGCGCCCGGACCCGATGAAAAGCCCGGGATGAAGATCGCCAGCAGCGGGGCCACGGGCATCGCCGTGTTCACGGCCGAGAGCCACGGCGTGGCGGTCGAGGTGTTCGATCCGAAGACGGGCGCGCGCACGCTGGCGTGGTCGTCCGACTTTTGGTTCGAGCGCTGACGATCACAGCGCGATCGCGACGGTGTGGGCCCCCGCGCCGAGCTTGATCCACAGGATCCCGCCCTCGAACGCAACCCCGCGCAGCTCGCCCTCGAGCGCCGCCATGCTCATCGCCGGCAGCTCGCCGTCTGCATCCGCGACGCTGCTCGGCGCCGCTTCGAGGCCGAGCACCTCGAAGGTCACGCCCGAGACAAACTCGCGCCCGACCGCAACCTCGAGCTCGAAGCCGTCCGCCGTCGGCCCCTGGCGCAGCGTCGTGCCGTCGTACAGCACGAATTCCGCCGCAGGGCCGGGGCTCGTGCGCACGCTCAGCCGGCCTGGATCGGTCGCGTACGAGTCGACCTCGCCCGCCGCAATTCCGGGCACCGTCGTCGGCGCGAGGCTGTCGATCGTCGGCCGCAACATCGGCACCAATTCGCCCGCACGCAGGAACACCGGCGGCTGCCCGAGCGGGGCGGCGACGCTCTGCATGGTCGCGCCACCTTCGGGCGCGTCGACGATCTCGCCCGTGAACCAGTGAATCCAACGCCCCGGCGCAAATGTGACGACCCGTGAATCTGCGCCCGCCTCGATCACGGGTGCGACCAACAGCGCATCGCCGAGCATGTAATCGAAGCTCGGGTGCGTGCCCAGCTCGGGAAACGCGAGTCCGAGCGGACGCGCGATCGGTCGCCCATGATCCGCGGTCACGTGCGTCCACAAATACGGGAACAGGCGCAGATGCAGGCGGGTCAGCGCGCGATAGATTCCCAGCACCGCATCGTCGAATTCCCAGGCGACGTCGTTGCTGCTGGTGCCGATCTGCATGACCGGCATCCACGCGGAGTACTCGGTCCAGCGCACGAAGGTCTCGGGCGACGGTGGCGAGTGGCGATAACCGCCGGTGTCCGAGGCAAACAGCGGAAAGCCGCTGGGCCCGAGCGAGAGCCCGGCGACGATCGCCGCCGGCAATCCGCCGACGCCGGTCACCGACTCGCCGCCGCTCTCGAACACCTCGCGGTGCAGGGTCATGGTCGCGTCGAGATCCCCGGGCCAGATCACGTCGACGTTGGCCTGATCGCCGTGGGTTCCGGCGCGCGCGAGGATGAAGCCGCCGCTGTCCGGCATCAGCTCCTGATACGCGCGGTGATACCAGCGCGCGTAGCCCTTGTGCATGGTCCGCTCGCTCGAGCCATCGTGAAAGCCCCAGACCGTGCGCACGCCGTTGATGCCGACCGTCACGTCCTCGCCATAATCGAGCTTGAAGCCCTCGACGCCCATGTCGGTGTATTGCTGCACGTGCGCCTGCCACCAATCGAAGGCGTCGGGGTTGGTGAAGTCGACGGGCTCGCCCCAATTGGAGGTCAGCAGCGCGGTGTCGGGCGGAAACAGGCCGAGGCCCTCGGCCTCCTGGCGCAGCGCGTCGACGGCCGGATCGTCGGGAGCGAGGTAGGGCGAGTGCCACAGCGCGACGCGCAGGCCGAGCGCGTGGGCCTGATCGATCATCGCTTGTGAATCGGGGAATCGTGCGAGCTCGAAGTCGAAGCTGTTGACGCCGCTCGCGTACGGGCGATCGACCCAGATGCCCGAGGTCGCGAGATCGAGCTCGCGGAGCGTCTGGATGTCCGACTCGACCTCGGCTTGATCGACGTTCTCGTCGCGCCAGATCCACGGACCGAGGGCCCACGGCGCCGGACGATGCGGCGCGCCCGAGACCGCGTAATAGTGGGCGTTGATGTCGAGCGGGTGCTCGGCGGCGAACAGGTAGAAGGTCAGACCGGCGGGGGCATCGGGCCCGGATCCGATCGTCGCGATCACGCGATCGTCCGCGCTCGCAGCCACGTCGAAGGTCATCGGGTGATCGTCGGCGACATAGAGACCCCAGCCGCGCGTGCCGGTGAGCAGCGGCACGGGCACGTGGGCCTCGTTGTAGCTGCTCTCCAGCGAGGGGTCGTACTCGATCTGCAGCGCACGCACGCGGCCGCGGTGCTCGGGCGTGTCGAAGTACTCGCCCAGACCATAGAAGCCCTCCTGCGCGTCGACCTCGGGCGCCAGCCGCATCATGGCCGGCGCCCCGCCGCCAAACTCCGGGGTCCAGGTCGCGTGGTAGCGGCCGTCCGCGAGCGTGTCGATCACCAGCCGCGACAGCATGCCGCCCTCGTGCTCGAGCATCACCTCGAGCCGCGTCGGTGTGTACTCGACCGTCTGCGCGCCGCTGATCGGTCGCCACGCGTCGGGCTCGACGAACACGGGGTCATAGCTCGAGGCTTGGTCAATCATCTCGACGTCACCGAGCAGCAGCGCGTCGGCGCCGAAGCGCAGCAGCACCTCGTCGCCACGCACGAGCCGCAGCTCGGGCACCAGCTCGTCCCACTCGAGCGCGATCGACTCGTCGACCCCGCCCATGTCCGCAATGTCGCTGGTGTCGGTCTCGCTGTCGCTCTCGTCGAGATCGCTCGTGCCGCTCTCGCCGAGATCGCCGCCGTCTTGGGTCGGAGGCTCGCGGCAGGCGGAAGTCAGCGCGAGCAGCAAGATCGTCAGCGAGCGCGATCCCATGATCTCCTTGTATCCGCTCGCGCCAGCGCTTTTCCACGGTTTTCGGCGGGGCGAGCGAGCAGCCTCACGCGTGGCCGTTCCCCTCCCCGCCCGCGCGGCGTGATAGCAGTCGCCCCATGTCAGCGACCCCTCGCGCCGAGTCGACCTTGCGCACGCTCGAACCCGCCGTCGCCGAGCTCGTCGTCAAGACCATCAAGGGTCTGGCGATGGACGCCGTCGAGGCTGCCAACTCCGGACACCCCGGCATGCCGATGGGCTGCGCCGACCTGGCGACGGTGCTGTGGACCGAGTTCCACACCCACGATCCGCGCGACCCCGAGTGGTTCGATCGCGATCGCTTCGTGCTCTCGGCCGGCCACGGCTCGATGCTGCTCTACGCGCTGCTGCACCTGACCGGCTACGACCTGCCGATCGAGCAGCTCCGCAATTTCCGGCAGTGGGGATCGAAGACCGCCGGGCATCCCGAGCATGGGCACACGCCGGGCGTCGACGTCACGACCGGTCCGCTCGGCTCCGGCTTCGCGGCGGGCGTGGGCATGGCGCTGGCCGAGCGCTTCTTGGCGCATCGCTACAACCGGCCGGGCCACACGGTCATCGATCACATGACCTGGGGCATCGTCAGCGACGGCGATCTGATGGAGGGCATCGCCTCGGAGGCGGCCAGCCTCGCGGGGCACCTCGGGCTCGGCAAGCTGATCTATCTCTACGACGACAACAAGATCTCGATCGACGGCAGCACCGACCTGACCTTCACCGAGGACGTCGGCAAGCGCTTCGAGGCCTACGGCTGGCACGTCGAGAGCTGCGACGGCCATGACCACGCGTCGATCCGCGCGGCGATCCTGGCCGCGAGGGCCGAGCGCGAGCGGCCGAGCTTGATCCGCTGTCGCACGACGATCGCCAACGGAGCGCCGACCAAGGCCGGCAGCTCGGATGCTCACGGCGCGCCGCTCGGCGCCGCCGAGGTCGCCGCCGCCAAGCAGGCGATGGGCTGGCCGAGCGAGCCCTTCCACGTGCCGACGCAGGTCCGCGAGGCGCTCGCGAACCAGCGCGAGCAACTCGGCGCGGCTCGGGCTGCGTGGAGCGATCGCGTGGCCGCATACGAAGCCGCGGACGCACAGCTCGGGCGCGAGCTCGGGCAGATGATGCGCAACGAGCTGCCCGCCGATCTGTTCGACGGCTTCGCCAAGCTGGTCGCCAGCTTCGAGGTCGGCGGCTCGGTCGCCACGCGCAAGGCCGGACAGAAGGTGCTCGCCGAGCTCAGCGCCAAGCACCCGACGCTGCTCGGTGGCTCGGCGGATCTGGCCGGCAGCAACGGCGTGGTGCTGCCCAACACGGGCGGGCAATCCAAGCAGCGCCCCGACGGCCGCAACCTCCACTTCGGCGTGCGCGAGCACGGCATGGCCGGGCTCTGCAACGGCATGGCCCTGCACGGCGGCGTGCGGGTGTTCGACGCGACCTTCTTGGTGTTCTCGGACTTCATGCGCGGCGCGTTGCGACTGTCGGCGCTGATGGGCCTGCCGGTCGTCCACGTGTTCACGCACGACAGCTTCTGGCTGGGCGAGGACGGGCCCACGCACCAGCCAATCGAGCACATCATGAGCCTGCGGGCGATGCCGAACCTGCACGTGGTCCGGCCCGGCGACGCGCGCGAGACCGTCGGCGCGTGGGCCTACGCGATGCGCCGCACCGACGGGCCGACGGCCTTGTTGCTGACGCGGCAGAACCTCCCGACCTACGCGCAGACCGACGCGGACAAGCTCGCGCGCGGTGCCTACGTGCTGTGGGAGCCGGAGGGCGCGGGCGAGCTCGACGGCATTTTCCTGGCGACTGGGTCGGAGCTGCAGCTCGCGTACGAGGCCGCGCGCGCGCTCGCGGATCGGGGCCAGAAAATTCGCGTGGTCTCGATGCCGTGCTGGGAGGCGTTCGCCGCTCAGGATCGCGACTACCAAGAGACGGTGCTGCCGCGCGCGATCGGGCGCGAGCGTCGGATGGCGATCGAGGCCGGCGCGACCCTCGGCTGGGAGCGCTACGCCGACCACACGGTGGGCATCGATCACTTCGGCGCGTCGGCTCCCGCGGAGGTGCTCGCCGAACAGTTCGGGTTCACGGTCGCCGCGGTGCTCGATCGCTGGCTCACTCGCTGACCCGCTCGGTAACTTGGGCCGCGCATCGGGCGAACTGCGAGACCGGAGCGCGAGAGCGGAGAGGCGAGAGCGGGCGGCAGTGTGAAGCATCACGCTGGCGACCCGCTCCGCACCTGTCCCGCTCGCCCCCTTGTGGCATTCTCCGCGCGCCTGCGGGCCTCTGGCCCGCGCCTTCACCCGTGCATTTCGGCGTGAAGTTTCGTCATCACTCGCTCAGCAATCAGAGCCATGGACCTCGCAAAAGTTCGCAACATCGGAATCTCCGCCCACATCGACTCGGGCAAGACGACCCTGACCGAGCGGATCCTGTACTACACGGGCCGCATTCACAAAATCGAGGAGGTGAAGGGCAAGTCCGGCGTCGGCGCGACGATGGACTCGATGGAGCTCGAGCGCGAGCGCGGCATCACCATCCAGTCGGCCGCGACCGCGGTCAAGTGGAAGGAGTTCGACATCAACATCATCGACACGCCCGGACACGTCGACTTCACCGTCGAGGTCGAGCGAGCGCTGAGCGTGCTCGACGGCGCGATCCTGGTGCTGTGCTCGGTGTCGGGCGTGCAGTCGCAGTCGATCACGGTCGATCGGCAGATGCGCCGCTACAACGTCCCGCGCCTGGCCTTCATCAACAAGATGGACCGCTCCGGCGCCGACCCCTTCAACGTGACCAAGCAGCTGCGCGAGAAGCTGCATCACAACGCGGTGATGGTCACCTACCCGATCGGCGCCGAGGATCAGTTCCAGGGCATCGTCGATCTGCGCACGCGCAAGGCCTTCTACTTCGACGGCGACAACGGCGAGAACATCCGCATCGAGGACTGCCCGCCCGAGCTCGTCGACGACGTCGAGGAGTACCGGCTCAAGCTGGTCGAGGCGCTCGGCGACTTCGATGACGGCATCATGGAGAAATTCCTGAGCGAGGAAGAGGTCACCGCCGAAGAGCTGGACCCGGCGATCCGCAAGGGCACGCTCTCGCTCGGCCTGACCCCGGTGTTCTGCGGCTCGGCATACAAGAACAAGGGCGTGCAGGTGCTGCTCGACGCCGTGACCTCGTACCTCCCGGCTCCGAACGAGGTCGAGAACACCGCGTTCGACCTCGACAACAACGAGCAGAAGATCGTGCTCGACAGCGACCCCAGCAAGCCGGCCGTCGCGCTCGCGTTCAAGCTCGAGGACGGCAAGTACGGGCAGCTGACCTACACGCGCGTGTACCAAGGCACGCTGCGCAAGGGCGAGTTCATCTACAACCAGAAGACCGGCAAGAAGCACAAGCTCGGCCGCTTGGTCCGCATGCACGCGGACAAGATGGAGGACATCGATGAAGGGCCGGCCGGCGACATCGTCGCGCTGTTCGGCATCGAGTGCTCCTCGGGCGACACCTTCACCGACGGCAACGTGCGCTACTCGATGCAGTCGATGCACGTGCCCGAGCCGGTCATCAGCTACGCGATCCAGCCCAAGGACAAGACCAGCCAGGCCAACTTCTCCAAGGCGCTCAACCGGTTCTCCAAGGAGGATCCAACCTTCAAGGTGCACCGCGACGAGGAGTCCGGCGAGACCATCATCCGCGGCATGGGCGAGCTGCACCTCGAGGTCTACATCGAGCGGATGAAGCGTGAGTACAAGGTCGAGACGATCGTCGGCGAGCCGCAGGTCGCCTACCGCGAGACCATCACGCAGGCGACGCCCTACAACTACACGCACAAGAAGCAGACTGGCGGCTCGGGTCAGTACGCGCGTGTGGCCGGCGTGATGCGGCCGATCGACAAGGACACCGAGGGTGACCCCACCTATCGGTTCACCGACAACATCACCGGCGGCACGATCCCGCGCGAGTACATCCCCTCGTGCGACAAGGGCTTCCGTGACTCGATGGAGCGCGGCGTGCTGATCGAGCAGCCGGTCACCGGCGTCGAGATGGAGCTCAACGACGGCCAGTACCACCAGGTCGACTCGAGCGACATGGCCTTCCAGATCTGCGCCCGTGCGGCCTTCCGCGAGGCCATGCGCGCGTCCAAGCCCGTAATCTTGGAGCCGATCATGAAGGTCCAGGTCGAGGGCCCCGAGGAGTTCCAGGGCGGCATGCAGACCACCCTGATCCGCCGCCGCGGCACCATCATCGGCTCCGAGACCCATCACGGCACGTGCGTGATCGATGCCCACGTCCCGCTCTCGGAGATGTTCGGCTACTCCACCGAGATCCGCTCGGCCACGCAGGGCAAGGCCGAGTTCACGATGGAGTTCGCCCACTACGACCGCGTGCCGGCGCAGATCCAAGAGGATCTGATCAAGAAGCACCAGGAGAAGAAGAAGCAGGGCTGAGCTGCTTCTTCTTCGAGGACAAAGCCCGCGCCGAGAGGCGCGGGCTTTTTTTATTTGCGCTTGCCGAGCGGGATCCACACGGCGAGCGGTCGCTCGAGGTTCTCGCGGCCAGCGAGCAGGAGGCCGTCATCGACCGCGAGCAGTCGCTCGGGCACGAGCTCGCGCGGCAGCGGGATCACGTGGTGCTCCGGGACCGCACCGCTCGCGGCATCGATGCGGCCCGCCCACAGACTCGGCTCCGCATACTGCCGTGCGATCAGCAGCCACGGCTCGCCGTCACGCAGGCCGAACGACTGCACCGAGGAGATCGGCAGCTCGGCGCCCTCGATCGCATGCTCGGCAGTGATCGATCCGTCGCTCGCGAGCGATACGATCGTGAGCTCGTGGCGAAAGGTCGTGAGCGCGACCCAAAAGCCTCCGTCGGGCGCGGGCACGGCTGCGGACCAAGGGCTCGAGATCCACGCTGGGGTCGTGCGTGGCGCGGTGTTCAGCAGGTCGAGCGTCGGCCCGTCGAACAGCAGGAAGCTCGCGCGCGCAGGCTCTCCGCGACCGCTCCACGCGACCGCGAGCACGCCCGCATCCGACTGTGCGAGCGCGCCGATCCACGCAGGGCCGGAGTCCGGGAGGCGATGCTCGGCGAGCAGCGTGCCGCTCGCGTCGACGAAGCCGATCCACGGTTGCGCGCTGGTTTGGCCGACGCGCTCGGCGAAGTGACCGCCGAGCACCACGCCGCCGAACGCTGGGAGCAGCGTGCGTAGCTCGTGGTCGCACGGGACTCGCCCGCCGGCCGTGATCTCCGGCGTCGGACAGGTGCGGACGGTCGCGCGCAGGCCCTCGCTGTGCTCGACGGTGCTCGAGTTGGTGACGACCAGATCGCCGAGCGGAAAGTCGCCGTCGCGACTCGGCTGCGGGATCCGAAGCTGATCGAGCGGGGTCGTCCACCACAGGCGATCGTGCGCGCGGTCGTAGGCGGCCAAATTGGTGTAGCGGTCGATCGCGATCACTTCGGTACCCACGGACGTGCGCGCGTCGAGATCGAGCGCGTAGCGGCCGATGCCGGCGGGCTCGGTTGCGAACAGCACAACGCCTGCTTCGGTCTCGGCCAGCGCGATCGTGAACGTGCGGCCGTCCCCGGCGATGGGGATCGCGTACAGCTCGGGCTCTTCAATCCTCGGCGCGAGGTCGACCGCAGGCGTGGTCGGGACCGGCTCGGGCGTGGGCGCAGCCTTGCACGCGAGCAGCGAGACGAGGCTGGCCACAATCACGAACGCTCGCGCGCCAATGTCATAGGATGGAGTCATGCGCTGGTGCCTTGTCGTCGTGCCGCTCGTATCAATGCTCGCTGCCTGCAAGGACCCCGACAACCCGTCCACCAACGGCAGCGAAGGGGCCACGACGTCGACCAGCGACGACGAGGCCCCAACCGAGACCGACACCCACGCGGAGACCGAGACGGAGACCGGCGAGGACATGCCCGCCTGTCCTGCACGCACGCCCGCCGAGCTGATGGACTGCGTCGACCAGGCCCGCTTCGAGGCCGACCTCGAGTTCGTCAGCGCGGAGCGTGTGCCCGGCAGCCCGCACTGGCAGGCGGTCCAGGATCTGTGCGCCGATCGTCTGACCGAGCTCGGCTACGAGGTCGCGCGCGAAGACTACGGGACCGGCATCAACGTGGTCGGCGTGCGGCCGGGCACCGAGCTGCCGAACGAGTGGGTGATCGTCGGCGGTCACTACGATCACATCCCGGCGTGCAGCGGCGCCGACGACAACGGGAGCGGGATCGCGGCCACCCTCGAGGTCGCGCGGATCCTCGCCGACGTGCCCACGCCGCGGACCCTGGTGATCACCTGCTGGGACGAGGAGGAGCTCGGGCTGATCGGCTCGGCCGCGCAGGCGCAGGCGGCCGTGGCTGCGGGCCAGGTGATCGCGGGCGTGTTCAGCCTCGACTCGATCGGCGCGGCGAGCAGCGAGCCCAACACGCAGGTGGTCCCCGACGGCTTCGATCTGCTGTTCCCCGAGCAATATGGCGAGCTCGAGGCCAACGAGTTTCGCAGCGACTTCTTGTTGTGGGTCTCGGACGACACGATGCTGCCGATCGGCGAGAGCCTCGACACATTCGCCGACAGCATCGGCCTGTGGACGCTCGGGGCCGGGCTCGACGACGTGCTCAAGACCGCGCCGTTGCTCGCCGATCTGCGCCGCAGCGATCATGCGAGCTTCTGGGATGCCGACATTCCGGCCATGTTCCTGAACGACACCGGGGAGTTCCGCTATTCGGCGTATCACTGCCAGGACGGGACCGACGACTCGATCGACAAGGTCGACCTCGACTTCGTGATCAAGGTGACCAAGGTCGCCGTGGCCGCGGCCGCGGTGTCCTTGGGCATGTGATCACGCGAGCCCGAACACCCAGCGCCCCGCACCGACCCACATCCGCGTGGCCGTGGCCGCGAGCGGGCCGAGGCGCTTGACGCCGAGGCCCGCGGGGGCCGTCCACACGGTCGCTCGATCGCCGAGCAGATCGGTGGAGATCAGCATGTTGCGATCGGAGTACACCGAGACGCCGTGCGCGTCGATCAACCCGGTCGCCGCACCAAAGCGAGGGAAGCTCCAGCGCAGCGCCCCTTCGGCGTCGTGGCAGGCGACTGCGCTCGAGCTCGCGATCACCACGGACTCGTCGGGCCCGATCAGCAAGGCGCCGTCGACCAGCGCCGGATCGAGCACGAACGCGTTGATGCACACGCCGACCGCGAGGTGCCAGAGCTCGGTTCGACCCTCGCGCTCGACCAGCGCCCAGCTGCTACCGTCGCCGCGCGGCGCCACCTGCAGGGGCAGCACGTCCGCGCCCGGCTCGAGCCGGTTGCGCTCGCGCAGGTACCAGTCGCCCCACCAAAGCTCCTCGCCGCTCGCGAGCACCAAGCCCGCCGGATCGAAGCCCAGGACCACGCGATCGAGGCCCTCGGCGATGCGCTCGGCCACTCGCGTGCGCGAGCGCAGGCTGCCCCAGCGGCTGACGTCGTCGTAGTCGGGGATGCGCAGGACGTCGACCAGCACGTCGGGCGGCGGACCGCCGAGTCGCTGCTCCGGTCGCGTGACGACCACGAGCGTGTCGTCACAAAAGCGCAGGGCATCGAGCTCGCGTCCGTTGAGGCGGTTGAACACGAGGATCGGGCGGCGCTCGGGCTCGGGCAGCGACCACGCGCCGAGCTCGGCGTCAGGCGTGCGACCGAGCAACATCGACGCGCGCACGTCCAGCGCCCAGTCGCCGTGCAGGCCCTCGATCGTGCGCTGGTGCTTGCCGTCCGCGTCGATCAGCTCGACGCACTGGCGGCGCTCGCCGTCGGGCGCACGGATCGCGAGCACGCGATCACCGAGCGCGAGCAGACGCAGCACGGGCGGGCCGTCGGGCAGCTCGCAGGCGAACCGAGTGGTGCGACCGTAGCCGAGCGCCAGCGCAGCGCGACCGTTGCCTGCGATGCCACCGATCACGTGCGGCCACGCGTCGGTCGGCGCGAGCAGAGAAAGCTCGGCCGGCGTGGGCTCGCCGAGCTTGGGCTCACCGATCGGCTGCCACACGCTCACCAGCAGTTGGCTCCCACGCCCGGCACGAAGTGCTCGGGGAAGCAGGTCAGCAGGCTCGGGCGCGCGTGGCAGTCGAGTTGCTCGTGGTGTGGCCTGACGCGGGCATGCGAGAGATCGAGCGCCTGCTGGTCGGGGTGCATGGCCTGCGCGGCGAGCTCGGCCTCGGCGAGCCACAGACAACCGCCGTGCTGCTCCTGTCGCAGAAACCGCAGGCTGTCGACGAGCGTCGCGGAGCTCCACGTGCCGGGCATCAACGCGACGATCTCGAGCACCAGCGGGATTGCGCGATCGAGATCTTCGTACTCGTAGCGCTGCAGCAGCGGCTCGGCTTGCTGCCAGCGCGATTTGATCGCGGCCTCGCGAGCCTGATCGTCGAGCCCCGCGCCGATGCACCCGCGTGGTTTGCCGCTGCCGAGCGGCGGGCACGGCAGCGGCAGCGCGATCGCGACGCCGTCATGCTCGCCACGGATCGCAAAGCTCGCGACGAAGTGGGTCGCACGATCGCACTGGCGCGGCTCGTCGGGCAGGAACACCAGGCGATCGCTGGCCCACGCGCGGCCGGGGCTCTCGGGCGCCGCGGCGGCCTCGTGGTAGGCCCCGGGCAAGCGACAGCCTTCGATGATCTCGACCCGCTCCCCGAGCGCCACCGCGACCACACCTCGCTCGGCGAGCTTGCGCAGGTTCGTCCAGCCGTCCGCATCGAGCTCCTTGGCGAAGCCTGGCAGCTGACTCGACGGACACCGCTGCCCGGCCATGCTGCACTCGAGCGGCGGCTCGCAGTCGAGCACGTCGGGGTTTGGCGGCTCCTCAACCGTCGCGGCCTCGCCCTTGCGAGCGCTCGCGCGCGGCTGCTCCGACGCGGGCTCCTGCGCGCGACTGCTCGCTTCGCACGAGCCCACCGCCGCGCTCAGCAACATCGCCGTCAGCCGAGCGCTCATTCGACGAACTCCAGCGAGCTGTGCACGAACTCGGGCGCGAGCGCGGACACCAGCGGCGCGTAGTCGTTGGGCCCGGCGTCCTCCGGATCGGCGAGCCCGATCATCCTGCCGAAGATCGCCACCACCTCGTCCTCGAGATCGTCGGTGTCGAGGTTGGCGGTGCGCGGGTTGGCGGTGCCGTTGGTGATCCCGTGCTGTGCAGGATCCTCGACCGCGGTGATCTCGACGTGCACGGGGCTCTCGGTCACGAGGTTGTTGACCGCGCTCGTGTACGTGGCCGCGGTGGTTGGCGAGGTCGGCAGGTCACGCAGGTAGTCGCTGCGGTTGGTTCCGGTGCCGGTCGGGAACGTGCGCGAGATGAAGCGCGGCGTGAACAGGATCCGCGCGCGAACCTGCCGGCCCGCGTACACGCCCCGGGCCAGCAGCTTGCGCTCGCGGTTGAAGATCCGCTTGATGGTCTCCTGCAGCTCGCCCAGGAACAGCCTTCCGCCGTTGTAATCCTGATGCTCGGTCTCGCGGAGCGTGAGCGCCATCCTGACCCTGCACATCACGATCAGATCCCACGGCGCAGCAACCGTCGCGCCGGCCAGCGAGTCGCCGCCGTTGAAGCCGTCGACGCCCGGCGCGTAGATGAACAGATCACAAAGCCCGCTGCCGACTTGCCGCCCCACTCGGCGAACGACCGGGAACCGCGAGCGATCCTGGTCGCGCGGCGTGACCGTGGTCGTGTAGCGATACGGACCCTGACGCACCGCGAGGTCGGTCGCGCCGGCGAAGCTGTGCCCGGGCTCGGCCATCCACAGACCGAGGTGCCACAGGTCATAGCAGCGCGGCTTGAGCTCCTTGCCGTTCATCATGCCCTTGATGTCGAAGTCGTACGGACATCCCGGGCTGCGCCAGCGGTCGCTGATCCCGTCGGCCCACAGCGACGCGTTGCTGGCTTTCTCGATGTAGTGATCGGGGTTGCCGAACGCGTGACCCCACTCGTGCGCCGCCGTGAAGCGCCCGCCCGCGGCGATCTGCATGTTGCCGCGCTCCCACACGCAGTTCCGGGACATGTACGCGCGGGCCTTGGCGACGATGTTGATCCGGAAGTCGTGGTGGATGGCCCCATCGACGCCGCGCACGAGCAGCGCGTGATAGCGGCCCACGGCCGTCGGCGCGTCGGCGGGGCCGATCTCGAAGGTCGCTGGGTTGCCGTTGGTCGCGTCCTGTCCATTCCAGCGCTTGGCCGAGTCGATCAGGCTCCTGCGGCTCTCGGCGAGGGCCGTGGCCGCGGGCACGGGTGGCGCGATCGCGGTGCCGTTGGGCGGATTGGTCGGATAGAAGTCGAACCACGCGGGCGCGTACTGAACCACGCGAAACAGCTCGCGCCCGCTCTGCTGACCGCAGCAGCGCAGGACCATGGTCGAGGCGTCACCGATCTGACGCGGCGGATTGCCGTCGTCGGAGCGGCCGCCCTTGTACTGCGGATCGTAGGAGAAGACCGGCGTGTCGACGGTGTTCATCCAGCTGGTGGCCAGCCGCGCGCCGATCGGAAAGTCCTCGAACAACGTGTTGCGGACCGAGCGGTGATCGAACACGTCGAACACCCGAGTGCCGCGCGTGACCAGGCGGGTGAAGGGCGGATGATCGAGCACCATCGCCCCCTGCGGCGCCGGCTGCAGCTGGGTGACGTCGGTGAAGTAAGGATCGTCGGTCGAAGGCTTGTAGGGCTCGAGCGCGGCGTTCCACAGCGTGAAGCGGTGCTGGTCGTCGTTCTCCCAGGTGTAGTGATCGGTCGGGCCGAAGTCGGTCGCGACGCCACGCGGGGGCTCGAGCGGCATCACGTCCTGATGGAAGGTCAGCAGCAGATCGTCGAGGTCGATCACGTACGGATCGTCCTTGCTGCTCGGCGCGGTGATGGTCTGGAAGTGCCGACGATCGGTCGGCGTCTCGGAGTGCAGGCGCGCGTAGTAGAACCGCGACCACCACTCTTGCGGGAGATCGTAGTAGCGCAGGCGCTCGAGCCCAGCCTTGCTGACGTCGTCGCGGCGCGCGTGGCCGTCGGCGATGGTCTCGATCGTGCGAGTGGGCGAGGCCGCGTCGGGGGCTCCGTCGGTGCGCACGTAGGTGAACTCCTGAAACCGGAAGCGGATCAGGCACGCGGCGTCTGGGATCGCTCGCGGTGCGCTCTCCTCTGCAGGCTCGGCTGGGGGCTCGGCTGCAGGGTCCGCCGCGGGATCGGCTGGCGGCGGCGCGTCACCGCCTTCGCTGACCTCGCGCTGCACCCAGGCCAAGCAATGCAGCGTGTCCGTGCCCGCTGCGAGATCCCAGACCGTCTCGGCCAGCGGATCGTGGACCGGCCCAAATTCGTAGTCGCCGTGCGAGAGGTGGCCTTCGAGCACCAGCGGCCGCGTACCTTCGGCGCGCGGTCGTGGCTGGGGGACGTGCGTCCGAGCGAGCCGCCAGCGATCGAAGAACTCGAAGCGAAAGTGCTGCCAGCGTGGGACCAGCACCACCTGCGCTGGCGCGGCGCGGGTGCCAATCTGCGTGGACGGATCGTCGAGGCCGGTGAACTGCCCGTCCTCGAACGCGACGTCGCTGGGCACCCGCCACTCGCAGTCCTTGGTGTCGAAGCGCTCGGGCAGCTTGAAGAAGCGCCCGCCGTCGTCGACCTTGTCGAGCGCGGCGTCGTGATCGAGCAACTCGCTGAGCGGCGCCCCGTCGTCGCCGGGGGCCAGCACCAGGTAAGGGTTCTCGCCGGGCGCGAACACCAGCTTGAACGACGACTTGTTGCGCGCGGTCACGAATTGCAGCCGGGCGTTCTGCTCGAGCGTGTGGACCTCGGTCGAGCCGTCGTCGAATTCGACGGTGACCTCGAGCCCGGCCGGCAGCTTGTGGATCTCTCCGGCGGCATCCTCGAAGCACAGATCGATGACCACCTCGCCGATCGTCAGCCCGCGCGGGACCCCGATCTCGTAGTGCCGATACTCGCCGGTCGTGTAGAGCGGACAGTTGGTGGGATCGCAGCTGGGCCCGGCGTGACAGACCAAGTCGGGCTCTTCGTCGTCGTCGAAGAACAGGATCTCGACCCGGCGATCCGACGGGTTTCGCTGCGGTCGCTCGCGCTCGTCGTCGTCGGCGAACGGCTCGCGGCGACCGGCCGCGAACGGGATGTGCTCGCAGCAGCCGATGAACTTGGGCAGCGAGTCGAACTGCAGCAGCGCGGCGATCTTCTGCTCGACCTCCGACACACCGTCGACCCGCAGCAGCCGCACGAGCTCGTGCATGTAGACGTCGTAGAAGGCCCCCCAGGTC
>DATLLB010000165.1:0-2758 GCA_035538075.1 Enhygromyxa sp. | reverse complement strand
ATCGGGGCGCGTGATGTAGCGGCCTTCTTCCTCGAGCGTCTGCGTGTTGATCTTGCTGAGCGTGCCCTCGGCGCTGTTGGCCACCCAGATGTAGGAGAACTCGACGTCGTCGCCGCCCATGCCCTGGCACGAGCCGCCGCCGGAGTCGGGCAGCATCGCCATGTCGAACTTGATGCCGTCGCCGTCGCCGTCGCCCGTGCTGGGATCGCCGTCGCCATCACCGGCTTGATCGGCGGACTCGGAGGAGGTGTCGCTCGTGGTCTCCGAGGTGGCTTCGGAGCTGCGATCATCACCGCAGCCGATCGATGCCAGAGCGAGGACCACACTCGAGACGAACAAGCCATTGATGCGCACGACCACCTCGGCGCGAGGCTATCACGCTTCGTGGTCGTGACCGGGGATGCCACAGGGGAGCGCCGCGAAGGCTCGATCGGTGCGGTGGTAGAGCGGGTCGCAGCGGGTGGGATCGAGCGGGCCGATCCACGCGGGGCCGCCCGTGCTCGCGTAGTAGGGAGGCAGGTGCGGGCGGATGAACCTCGCACCGCCGCGCAGATCGATCGCACCGAACACGATGCGGCCGATGCCGTGCAGCAGGCACGCGCCGAAGCACATCAAGCACGGCTCGAGGGTGGTGACCACGGTCATCTGCTTGGCGCGAGGCCACAGCTCGATGGGCACGCGCGCGAGCGCTTGCATCTCGGCGTGGCGACCGGGGTGGTAGGGAGGACCGGGGACCTCGGACGCACCCTCGCCGATGATGTATCCGTCGAGCCCGATCACCGCGCCGACCGGGAGGCCGCCGCGAGCTTCGTTGGCGAGCGCGAGCTCGATGGCGCGGTCGAGCAGGGTGCGGTCGAGGTCGTCGCTCACGGGGCAATTGGAGCCGCACGCGCGGGCGCGTCAAGTCGCGGCGATCCTCGGATCATCGCTGCGATTCCACGAACCGGTTGACGGCGGCAGAGCGTGGGTCTAACCGAGAGGGAGATGGGCATCTACGTCGTCGTCGGCGCCAGCCTGCTCGGGGCGCTCTCGTGCATGCTCATCGTGTGGTCGCTGTGGACGCGAAGTCAGGCGCGCAAGCGTGCGCGCGCGCGGATGCAGGCGACGCAGTACGGTGCGCAGCCCAGTGGGAGCTATCCGGTCGCGAGCTATCCGAGCGCGAGCTATCCGGTCGTGCAGGCTCCGGTGACGAGCGGGCACACAGTGGTGGGGATGCCACCCGCCGCGCTCGAGGAAGAGCCGCGCACGCAGTTCATGAGCTCCGAGGAGCTGTTCGGCGAAGCGGTGCCGGAGGAGCCGACGCAGTTTCTGTCCGACGAAGATCTCTACGGGGCGGCGGTCGAGGCTGGCGACGAGGAGGAAGAGGTGGCGACCACGTTCATGACCACCGACGAGCTGTTCGGCGGTCGCCCTGCGCGGACCGACGCGACCACGGTGCTGCCCGAGCCGGCGCCGCCGGTCGTGGCTGCGCCGCGGTCGAGCACGCCGCGGCACGTGCCCAGCCCGCAGCCTGCGGGGCCGCCACGCTACACGGGGTTCGTGGGGGATCGGGCGGAGGATCGCGACGAGGACGAGGAGCTCGACGAGAACGATCCCGAGACCGAGCTCGTGCATCAGGCCGAGCTGCTGCGGCTGATCGGGCACAACAAGCGCTCGGAGTAGGGTAGGCTCGCGAGCGTCCATGCTGGACCTCGAGCGAGCCGTCGCGCAGGTGTACGCCGAGTACGTGGCCGAGCTCGGGCGGGCGCTCGCGCAGCTCGAGGGGTGGTGGACGAAGTTGGAGGCGCAGTACGATCGCGCTGCGCTGCGCCTGCGCTGGCCGGCGGGGATTGCCTCGCATCCGCGCGTGCTGGCGATCTATCGCGCGCATCACCGCCGCATCGTGGAGGTGAGTCGGCCGAGCGCGAGCGGGCCGGCGCCGCGCTTCGACGATGATGCGGCGTGGGGCTCCGAGGCCGAGGCTGCGCCGCAGAGCCTGATCCCGATCGCGCCCGAGCGCGTGTTGATCGATCGCCTGCAAGTCGAGGCGCCCGAGCTCTACGCCAAGCTGATCTACCTGGTGATGTCGCCGGTCGGCGTCGAGCTGCAGCCGCGGCCGAGCCTGCGCAGCCTCGAGGTGATCGAGCTCGATCCTCGGCGGCCGCAGGCGTTTCACTTCGGGCATCGGCATGGCAGCGCGCGCGGGCTGGAGCGCTTGCTCGGTGCGGCCGCCGATCTGCGGGCCGAGCCGCTGGCGCCGGTGAAGTTGTCCGAGGCGTCGGAATTTCATCGGCTCGCCCATCATGCGTACCTGCGTGACCTCGAGCGCGCGCTGGTCGAGGCGGAGCGCTGGTGGACGCAGCAGCTGGGCGAGCGCGAGGCTCGAGGGCTGAGCGGCGAGGCGGCCCTGGATGCTTGCTACGCGGCGCACCCGATCGGGCCGGGCTCGCATCCGCGGGTGCTCGGGGTGATCCAGGCGTACTGGGTGCTGTGCGAGGAGATCAACGCGATCCTGCCGACCGAGCGACCGGTCGCGCCCGAGCAGCTGCTGCTCGACTGGTTGCGTGACGGTCACCGCGACAGCTGGGTCGACGCACTGACGGCCCTGCCGTACTGGCCGGTCGGCGTCGACGAGCACGGGGGGTGGTGCTGAGCGATGTCGTTCGTGGCCACGCTGGATAACCGCACGGGGTTTGCTGCCGTGCACTGTCCGCTGCCGGACGGGCAGGGCGGCGAGGCGGTGCTGGTGGTCGTGAAGGGGAGCTTCGCGATCGACGAG
>DATLLB010000164.1:0-5855 GCA_035538075.1 Enhygromyxa sp. | reverse complement strand
GAGAGCCCGTAGCTGACGTAGAGCCAACCCTCCGGTGCCTTGGTGTGCCAGACAGTGATGGCCGGCAGCGGGCTCTGGCTGTCGAGCTCGTAGGCGGTCTGGCTGGTGAACTGATGGGGGACCTGCAGGCCGCCAGGCCCGGAGAAGTGGCTGCCGACCCAGCGGTCGATCGCATCCCAGCCTGGCGCCTCGATCGGCTCGTGGTCTTCGTCGCTCATGCGATCAGGCGGTCCGCTCGAACTCCCGCATGAACTCGCACAGCGCGGTCACGCCCTCGAGCGGGAAGGCGTTGTAGATCGATGCTCGGCAGCCGCCAACGCTGCGGTGACCCGGCAGGCCCGAGAACCCGGCGGCCTCGGCCTCCTTCAAGAAGCGCTTGGTCAGGGCTTCGCGTTGATCGGCGGGCGCACCGGCCAGCGTCCACGTGATGTTCATGCGCGAGCGCGAGCCGGGCTTGGCGTGGGCGACGTAGAGCGCCGAGCTGTCGAGTAGATCGTAGAGCGTGTCGGCCTTTTGTTCGTTGCGCTTGCCGATCCCCTCGACGCCGCCGTTGCGACGCACCCACTCGAGCGTCAGCTTGAGCACCAGCGCGCCGAAGGTGTTGGGCGTGTTGAACATGCCGTCCTTCTCGACGTGGGTCTGGTAGCGCAGGAAGATCGGCACGCCCGCGGGGGTCTCTTGCTTGGCCCACTCGCGGTCGAACCACACCAGCGTCACGCCCGAAGGTCCGAGGTTCTTCTGCGCGCCGGCGTAGCCGAGCGTGGCGCGCTCGAGGCCCATCGGGCGGCTGCCGATGTTGCTGCTCGCGTCGACGATCACCGGCGCGTCGAAGCGCGGCAGCTCTTCGTACTCGGTGCCGAAGATCGTGTTGTTGCTGGTCACGTGCACGTACGTGGTACTGGCGGGCAGCGTGCTCGGCAGCGCGGGGATGTGGTCGTAGTTGCTGGCCTTGGAGCTGGCGATCACGGCGGTCTCATGGCCGCGCTGCTCGCCGATGGTCTTGCTCTCTTTGATCGCGTTGCTCGCCCAGGTGCCGGTGTCGACGTAGCAAGCGACCTCGCCCTTGCGCGCGAAGTTCAGCGGGACCATCGCGAATTGCAGTGAAGCACCGCCCTGCAGCAGCAGCACGTCGCAGCTGCGCGGGATCCCGAGCACCTCGTGCACGAGCTCGATCGCGGCCGCGTGGATGGCCTCGTACTCGGGGCTGCGGTGCGAGATCTCGAGCAGCGACAGACCGATGCCTTGGCCGTCGTCGGCGTGGCAATTGGTCTTGAGCTCGAGCACGGCTGCCGCGGCGCGCTCGAGCACCTCCGGCGGAAGGATCGCCGGGCCAGCGGAGAAGTTGTAGATCCGGGACGCTGCCATGGGCGCCACATTACCACTGCACAACCGCGGCTCCTCGGCAGCGGTCACGACGTCACGCACGCGTCTCACCCTGGATTCGGCTCGACCACTTTGGTAGCGTCCTGCGCCGTGTCGCACCGTACAAGCTTCCCTCCGGTGGCCGAGCTCGTTCCCGGCGAGGGGCAGCTGCGTGCCGTCTTTCACACGAATCTCGGCGATTTCACGGTTCGGCTGTTGGAGGAGGTCGCGCCCAACACGGTGTCGAGCTTCGTCGGGCTCGCGACCGGGCGCGGTGAGTGGATCGATCCGACCACGGGCAAGCCGGGCGAAGGCGGCTACTACGACGGCGTGATCTTCCATCGCGTGATCCCCGGGTTCGTAATTCAAGGTGGCGATCGCATGGGCACCGGTCGCGGCGGGCCTGGCTATACGTTCGACGACGAGTGCTCGCCGAGCGTGGGCCACACGGGCAAGGGCGTGCTGTCGATGGCCAACGCCGGCATTCGGGGCGGGCGCGGCACCAACGGCAGTCAGTTCTTCATCACGCTCGGCACCACGCCGCACCTCGACGGCAAGCACACCGTGTTCGGCGAGGTGATCGAGGGCATGGACACGATCGAGCAGATCGGCTCGACCAAGACCGGCCCGGGCGATCGGCCAATCAAGGACGTGCGGATCTCGACGATCGAGATCATCCGCGTGTGACTTGCGGCCCGAGCCGGCGGTCCCAGGTCACGAACACGGCGGTCGCGATGAAGACCAGCACCCCGGCCAGCGCGAAGGTCCAGGCGTAGCCGGCCAGCTTCACGGCGATGCCGAAGCTCGGGCCGCCGAGCAGCATGCCGAGATCGTAGAGGGCGGTGTACAGCGCGATCGCAGACCCGCGCTCCTCCGGGTGCGCGCGCGTGACCACCAGCGCGGAGGTGATCGGGAACGCGAAGCCGTGCCCGATCCCGCACAGCGCGGCGGAGATGATCAAGTGCACCGGCCCGCTCGCGACCGCGAGCAACAAGAGGCCGCCCGCGCTGATCACCATCGAGGGGATCAGCACGCGCATCATCCCGTAGCGCTCGGGCACCCAGCTGAACAGCACGCGCAGGAGCACGGCCGAGAGCGCGTACACGCCGTAGAACATGCTCATGGTGCCGAGCTGCGGCGCCTCGAGCAGGTAGGTCTTGAGGAACACGAAGTACGCGGCGAGCCCCATCGCGAACGAGGTGCCGACGAACCACAGCGGGCGCAGCTCGGGCGCGCGCAGGGCCGCCAGGAAGCCGCGCGAAGAGCCGCCGCGGCGGGTCTCGGGCAGCGCGAGCGAGCACAGCAGCCCGAGCACGGCGCACGCCGAGGTGATCCAAAACAGGTTGCGGTAGTCGCCGTCGACGATCACCAGGTCGCCGAGCAGACCGCCGATGCCCATCGGGATCAGCCCCGAGATACCGAACAAGGCGATGCCCTCGGCGCGGCGATTGGCCGGGACCAGGTCGGCGGCGACCGTGAACAACACCGAGAACATCGCCGCCTGGGCGACGCCGTGGACCAGCCGCACACCGGCGACCGCGGCCCAGCTGTCGGTCGCGAGCGCGTCGACGAGCAGGTACAGCAGCGGCACGACCGAGTGCACGACCCCGCCGACGAGCACCACCAGCTTGCGGCCGCGCGTGTCCATCACGCGACCGACCAGCGGGCGGGTCGAGATCGCGGCGACCGACATCGTCGCGATCAGCACGCCGATCAGCACCTCGCCAGCGCCGCGCGCCTCGAGCCAGCCGGGCAGGTGCACGTAGGCGTGGAAGCCCGTGCTGTGCAGAAAATTGGCGGCCCACGCCAGCAGGAAAGCGGGCGTCCAGAGCGGCTCCTGCTGCTTCATACACGCTCCTGATGACGCGGGAGCCGGCTGCGCAGCGCGAGCGCGATCTTGACGTTGAGCAGGCCGATCAAGCCGCCGACCAACATCGGCGCGCCGGGGTTCACGTGCTGAAACAGCGGCCCCGCCATCATCGGACCGCCGACCCGCGCGAGCGAGGCGGCCGACTCCTTGATGCCCATGTTCAGGCCCTGGTTCTCGGTGCTCGACACGCGTGAGACCAGCGCGCTGAGGGCCGAGCTGGTCAGCCCGTTGCCGCCCGACATCAGCGCGCCGCCGGCCCCGTACACCGCCAACGCGTACACGCTCGCGCCACCGCTGTCGTCGTTGAGCGGGAGCCCGACCGACGCGAGCAGCGAGTTCACGCCGCCGAGCAGCATCATGCCGATCGCGAGCATGCCGAGCCCGAGCGCGAGCACGGTGTTCTCACCGAAGCGCGCGACCGTGCGCCCGACCACCACGCCCTGAAACACGACCATGTTCACGCCGATGAAGGTCATGAACAGCCCGGTCTCGCGTCCGCCCCAGTGGAACAGCCGCTCGGACAGCAGCGCCATGGTCGACTCCATGCCGGCGAACGACAGGTAGAAGCAGAACGCGATCGCGGCCAGCCAGGCCATGGTCGTGCCGCGGATCGATCGGATCGCCTGACGCAGGTTGGTGGCGCTGACGGTCGCACGGCTCTGCGTGTCCTCCGGGCGCACGCCCTTGCCCTGCGGGAAGTGGGTCTCGGGCAGCCAGATCGCGGCCATGATCAGGTTGCAGAGCGAGAGCGCGGCCGCGACGAAGAACGGCAGCTCGGGCAGCGCGTCGATCGCCAACAAGCCGCCGATCGCCGGGCCGAACACGAAGCCCATGCCCATCGCCGCGCCCATCATGCCCATGTACTTGGCGCGCTGCTCGGGCGCGATCAGGTCGGCGACGTAGGCGTGCGCGGTCGAGACGTTGGCCTTGGAAGAGCCTGCGACGAGGCGTGCGACGAACACCAGCCACAGCGCGTGAGCGAAGCCCAGCACCAGCGACGACGCGATCGAGCCCGCAATCGACAGCAGCATCACCGGCCGCCGACCGTGGCGATCGCTGATGCGGCCGAGCACCGGGGACATCAGGAATTGCGCGGCCGAGAACGCGGTCGAGAGCAGCGCGACCATGGTCGCGGACGCGTGCATCGACTCGGCGTAGTAGGGGAGGATCGGCAGGATGATGCCGAAGCCCGCCAGGTCGAGGAACAACGTGAACGCGACGGTCGCCAGCGCTCGCCGCTTCGCCCGGTCGTTCTTGAGGGGATGATCCTCGGGGAGCTCGTCGAGCGTGGGCACGGTGGTGAAGCGAGAGCGGAGCGAGCATACGTGCTCGCGGGCCGTGTCGACAAAATCGGCAGTTCGGTGTGACCCGCTCGATCGTTACCATGCAGCGCGGCAGGCGCTGCGGTTGCGAGTTAACATCCTCGCGTGCCGCTTCCGGGCTTCTTGATCGATCAGCTCAGCCGCCCGAGCGGTCGACTCGCGCCGTTGACCGGCCTGCTGCTCAACGGGGTCAACGCACGCACGATCCTCGCCGGGGTCTCGGCGCTCGATCTGCGACCCGGTCAACGCGTGGTCGAGGTCGGCTTCGGTGGCGGGCTCTCGCTGCCGTTCCTGCTGCGAGCGGTCGGCGAGCGCGGGCAGGTGTTCGCATGCGAGACCTCGAAGGAGATGCTGGCCAAGGCGCGGCGCCGCTTCATCGTCCAGCGCCTGCAGGGCCGCCTGCAGATCGAGCACGCGTTCGTCGAGAGCCTGCCGCTCGGTGACGGCTCGTTCGACGCGGCGCTGAGCCTCAACACCATCACGTTCTGGACCGACGTCGACGAGGGCATGCGCGAGCTCGCCCGGGTGCTCGCGGTCGATGGCCGGCTGGTGTTGGGCGTCGCCGATCCCGATCAGGTGCGCCGGGCCGGCTTCGCCGAGCGAGGCTTTCGCATCGTCACGCCCGAGCGGCTCGGCGATCGGTTCTCGCGGTATGGGCTCGAGCTGCTGGAGATCCGCCGCACGGGCGATGGCACCGCGTTGCTGGTCGGGCGCCGCGTCGACGACGGTGCCGACGACGGGCTGTGAGTCGAGGGCCCTCGTGAGTCGCTTCACGGCGTGATCACGTGCTTTGCAGCGCGATCACGGGTACCAACGCTCATCGCTCGGACGGCAGCCGACGCGCCCATGCTGGGAGCAGCGACGGCGGCCGCTCGAGGCCGATGAGCACGAATGAACGCGGGCGCGTGGACACACGCGTGACCGTGACGGAAGAGAACGAAACGTAATGTCGAACAAATTGTTTGTAGGCGGGCTGAGCTGGAACACCACCGACGAGTCGCTGCGCGAGGGCTTCTCGCGGCATGGCGCCGTCGCCGACGCCAAGGTCATCACCGATCGCGATACCGGCCGCTCGCGTGGATTTGGGTTCGTGACCATGAACGACCCCGCTGGTACCGAGACCGCGATGCGTGCGATGGACGGCAGCACCCTCGACGGCCGCACGATCCGCGTCAACGAGGCCAACGACCGCGAGCGCAGCGGCGGCGGTGGTGGTGGTGGCGGCCGTGACCGCGACCGCGGCGGCCGCGACCGCTACTGAGCTCCAGCTCTGCTCCCCCGCGCCCGCGGGTCGTCGGCAA
>DATLLB010000163.1:0-7690 GCA_035538075.1 Enhygromyxa sp. | reverse complement strand
CGCCACCACCACCACCGCCACCCGTGCAGATGATCAAGGCCATGCGGCCGCGGTCGGGCTTCACCCAGCCATCCACGCCAGCGAGATAGGTGCCTGGAATAATGAACGACTGTACGTTGATCGGATCGACGTCGATCCACGTGCCAATCCCGGAGAGCACCTGCGTGTCCACATCCGAGAGCCTCGGCAGCAGCCCGTGGCGATGTTCGTTGGCGTCCAATAGGGTGCCGTCATCCGGCTCGCCGAGCGCGTCGAGCTTGATCTCGTCCGCCTCGCCCGCGTGATGGGACGACGCGTGCAGCTTGGGTTTCTGCGGATCGGCGAGCTCGCCCACCAAGTTGGTCACGTCGAGCTCATCGTCGCCGCCGGTCTCGTGCAGATCCGCGTGCACGACCGGATTCTGCTTTTCCGCGAGCACGCCCGAGAGCCCGCCGACGTTCAGCTCGTCGATGCCTCCGTTCGCGTGCAGGTCCGCATGCGCGACCGGATTCTGCTTGTCCGCGAGCACGCCCGAGAGCCCGCTGACGTTCAGCGGATCGCTGCCGCCGTCTTGGTGGGTCGCGGCATGCAGCGCGACCGCGTCACCGACCTGGCCGTCCTGATCGCGTTTGAGCAGACGCTCGACCTCGACCGCGGTGCCGATCAGCAAGGCGAGCGTGACAACCTGGTCGCCCTTCGCGTCGCTGCTCAGCACCAGCTCGTCGGTGTACCCCAACGCGAACGGACCGACGCGAGCGGTGCCCGTGCTCGGATCGACCTCGCGCTCCGGGCTGGTGTGGACCTGGCGTCCGAGCGCGACATGGCAGCTGCGCACCGCGAAGCTCGTGACCCCGGCTTGGCCCGAGTGCCCGGCCCACGACACATACACGTGATCGGTCGCGCCGATGAGCTCGTGCGCGAGCAGATCTCTCATGCGCAGCAATCCGATCTTGCCGAGCGAATTGCCGGCAAACCCGACCAGGTCGTGGCTGTCGGACTTGGCGTTGTATACGATTCGTGCGTCGGCGGGCGGCGGAGTCTGGCCGTCGAACACGAGCGCGCGAATGTTCAGAGCAATCGACTTCATGGAGCCTCACGATCCTGGTTTGTCGCTATTCGCGACTGAAGAGACTCTCGACCTCGACGGCGGTCCCCGCGAAGATCTCGAGCGCCATAATTTGCTCGCCCTTGGCATTGCTGGTCAGCACCAGCTCGTCGCTCGGCTGTAGCGCGAACGGACCGACCGGGCCGGCGCTGGCGGTCGGATCGCCCTCCCGCGCCGGACTGGTGCTGATCCGGCGGCCCTGCGCCACGTCATAGCTGCGCACCACATAGCTGGTGACGCCGGCCTGGCCCGAGTGCCCGACCCACGCGGCATAGGCGTGATCGGTCGGCGCGAGCACGCCGTGGGCGACGAGATCGCTCATGCGCAGCAGCCCAAATTTGCTCAGCGCGCTGCCGCGCTGACCCTGCACGTCATGGCTGCGAGTGCGCGAGTTGTATGTGATTCGCTCGCTCGACGGAAGCGACGTCTTTCCATCGAATACGAGCGCGCGAATGTTGAGGCGTATCGACTTCATGTGCAGAGCGCCGAACCGGGCGCTTTGCAAATTATCGCAGGACGCCCTCGCGCCACAACTGCACCCGAGGCCTGCTCGCGTCCAAACCCACCGACGGGAGCCGCCGAGCGATCACTCGCACGAATTGTCGCCCGGCGGGCAGCGATAGCGCACGTGCAGGTGATCGTGGTGATTCCAGCGGTGCTGCACGATCCGGCCCTTGGCTTTGCGACCGTCGGGATATTCGAACACGCGCGCGAGCTGTTCTGCGGTCCAGCCATCCCGTCGGGCGGCGGCATGCAGCAGGCGCTGAATGTCATAATCGAGGTAGATCAATTCGACGCCAGCCGGCTGATCGGCGGTCTGCACGAGCTGCTCGACCAACGCCCAGGTCGCGTCGGCGTCGAGGTTGTCGGGCGTGGCCTCGACGAAGTTGTCCGGGTAGCCGTCGGGCTGCTCGACGAAATAAAAGCCGAGGTCGACGTCGCGTCCGGACTGGTGAGTGCGGTGGCCCTCGAGCGGGCCGCCGTCCTCGTCGGAGAGATCGCCGACCGCCAGCTCGTGCGCCGCGAGCCCGCGCGCATGCACGGCCTCGACCGCGCGCTTGGTGTGATCGATCGTGTGCGCGGCCGCAAAGGTTCGCGGCGCCCGGCGAAGGTGGTACGCGCCGCTCTCGGGCAGGCGGTCGGGCGCGCTCAACCATCCGCGATCGACTCGGCCACGGCTCTGGCCGGTTTTCGGCGGGCGCGGAGGCGGCAGCTTCAGGCGCTGGCCCACGCGGATCAGGCTGCCGTCGATCCCATTGAGCTCGCGCAGCTGGGCGACGGTGGTCTGGTGCGCGGCCGCGATCTGCTCGAGCGTGTCCCCGGCTTCGACCACGTGGTCGCGGGTCGTCGCGCCCTCGCACGCAGGAATTTTTAGCTTGCGGCCGAGCACCAGCGCGTCGCCGCGCGAGAGTCCGTTGGCCTCGCGCAGCTGCGCGACCGTACAGCCATGGGCCTCGGCGAGCTCCCACAGCGTGTCGCCGGCCGCGACCACGTGCGTGCGCGACTCGGCCTGGGCCGGTGCCGATGCGGCGGCGAGCACCATGGTGAGACCGAGCGCAGCGTACGTCCACCGGGTCGAGCGCATGCACCGAGCGTCACGCATGGTCCGGCGTCGGCCAAATTTTCAGCCCGTGGAGCGGCGTGGGGAAAGCTCAGCAGCAGGCATATAATCGGCCCCCGCGCGCCATGCCGACGGTCCTCGTCTTCTTGATCGATCTGCTGCTCGCCGCGCTCGCGGTCGAGGGCGCGGGCTGGATCGTGCGGCTGGGCTTTCATCCGGAGGCCACGCTCGGGTTCTCGGGCACGACCGTGGCCGCGGTCGCGGCGGCGATGACAGCGGCGCTCGGCTGCTACTTGACCGGGCTGCACACGCCGACGCTGCTGATCCAGCGCAAGCAGATCATCGCTCGGGTGGCGCTGGTGAGCCTGGCGTCGGCGCTCGCGACCTTGGTGATCGCGTACTTCATCTGGTACCAGCCGATCGGTCGGACCGGCATCGGGTTGATCGGGGCGCTGTCGTTCGTGCTGCTGTCGACCTGGCGGCTGGCGTACGGGCGCTTCCTCGCGACCGGGCCGCGAATCCCGATGGTGGTGCTGGGCACCGGGCCGATCGAGCGTCGGTTCGCGCAGCGGCTCAACTCGCTGTCGCACACACGCTATGTGATCCGCGGATTCATCAGCGGCGGCGAGCTGGAATTCCTCCACGCCGCGTCCGCGGCTGAATGCGAGCCGCCGCCGTCGCGCAGCGTGGTGCTCGGCGAGAGCGTCGCGACCGAGGTGCCGATGCCGCCGGAGCTGGGCCGCATCGAGGACGTGGTCGACGTGTGTCAGCGCGAGGGCATCGTCCACGCGGTGATCGTCGGCGTCTCGGGCTTGAGCCCGGCGCAGGTGCGGGCGATGTCGCAGCTGCAGGCGCACGGGATCCGGGTGCACACGGCCGGCAACATCTGGATGAACGTGGCCCTGCAGGTGCCGATCGACATGGTCGACGCTCGCTGGGTGCTCAACACCTTCGAGCAGCTCGATCGTCCGGGCGTGCTCGCGGCCAAGCGGCTGCTCGATCTCGGCGTCGCGGCGCTCGGGCTCTCGCTGTTCGGGCTCATGCTTCCGCTGCTGTGGCTGGTCCACAAGCTCGACTCGCCGGGGCCGTTCTTCTACAGCCAGGATCGCGTGGGCGCGGGCGGGCAGCTGTTTCGCGTGCACAAGATCCGGACCATGCGGGTCGCCGACGATCGCGAGCAGCGCTGGGCGGCGCAGACCGACGACCGCACGACCCGCTACACGCGGATGCTCCGACGGCTGCGGATCGACGAGTTCCCACAATTTTGGAATGTGATCCGCGGCGAGATGTCGCTGGTCGGCCCGCGGCCCGAGCAGCCGAAGATCGTCGAGCAGCTCGAGCAGGACATCCCGTATTTTGGCTATCGCCACCTGGTCAAGCCCGGCATCACCGGCTGGGCGCAGATTCATCAGGGCTACGCCGCGTCGGTCGACGAGTCGGCGATCAAGCTCTCGTACGATCTTTATTACGTCGGGCGGCTGAGCGTGTTGATGGACTTGGATATCATGCTGCGCACGGCCTTTGTGATGCTGGCGCGGATCGGCAGCCGGTGAGACCTCCATGCAGACCACACGACGAGGATTCCTCAAGGGCGGCGTGATCGGGACCGCGGCCGTGACCGCGTGCGCTCAGCCGCCGCGCTCGCAGACGGCCACGCACCCGCAGGCGGAGGAGCCGGACGCGTCGACCACGGTCGAGCTGAAGACCACGATCAACGGCGAGCTCACGTCGCTGCGGGTCGGGGCCGACGAATCGGCGCTGCAGGTGGTGCGCGAGCGGATCGGCCTGACCGGCTGCAAGCTCGGCTGCGGGCACGGGGCCTGTGGCGCGTGCACGATGCAGCTCGACGGCACGCCGGTCGCGACCTGTCTGCTGCCGGCCGTGAAGCTCGAGGGTCGCAGCGTGAAGACGATCGAGGGGATCGGGATCGGTGACGCGTCGCTGCATCCGATCCAGCGCGCGTTCATGGCCGAGGACGCGCTGCAGTGCGGCTACTGTACGCCCGGCTTCGTGGTCGAGGCCGCGGCGTTTCACGATCGCTGGCGGGCCGAGCGGGGCACGACGGCACCGACCCGCGAACAGGTCGCGGCGGCGTTGAGCGGGCACCTGTGTCGCTGCGGCGCTCATGCGGCGATCCACCGAGCGGTGATCGGTGCGTGCTCGGGCATGTACGACCAAGCGCCCGAGCATGGTCCACGCGTCGACGCGCTGGCCAAGGTCACGGGCGCGGCCAAGTACACGGTCGACGTCGCGCCCGAAGGCGTGCTGATCGCCAAGGTGCTGCGCTCGGTGTTCGCCCACGCGATCGTGCGGCGGATCGACTGGAGCGAGGCGCTGGCGCTGCCCGGCGTGCATGGGGCGATCGAGCTGACCAAGGTCGGGCACAAGGTGCGCTTCTCCGGTCAAGAGGTGGTCGCGCTGGCGGCCGAAGATGCCGACACGGCCATCGAGGCGCTGAGCAAGGTGCGGGTCGACTACGAGTGGTTGGAACCCGCGATTGGGATCGACGCGGCGCTCGGGCCCAACGCGCCGCTGGTCTACGACAACAAGAAGACCCGCAAGCGCGCGCCCAACGAGAACGAGATGCCGCTGCTGCCCGAGAGCTGGAACGGCAACCTGCGCGGGCCGTTCGCGGTGTTTCATCACCACCCCGGCCGCGCGCGACGGCGGGTTGCGGGGCCAGCGAAGCACAGAAATTTTCGGCAACCTTCGAGACGCAGACGCAGGCCCACACCGCGCTCGAGCCCCACGCCGCGGTCGCCGAGTGGCTGAGCGAACGCGCGGTGCGAGTGCACGTCTCGTCGCAGGCCGTGCTGCACATCGCCGAGGGGCTGGCCGAGCGCTTCGGCTTGCGGCGCGAGGACGTGGAGGTGCGCTCGGACTATGTCGGCGGCGGGTTCGGGGCCAAGGCGGTGGTGCCGATCGAGGCCGTGATCGCGATCGAGCTGGCGCGCGTGTGCGGGCGGCCGGTCAAGCTCGTCAACGATCGCCGCGAGGAGCTGGCGGTTGGCGGGGCGCGGCCGGGCTTGCGAGCGGAGCTGTCGATCGCGGATGACGACGGCGAGCAGCCGGCGATGATCGTGCACGCCAAGGCGGACGCCGGAGTCGCGGTCGGCTCGGCCGTGTCGGCGATGATACGCATCCACTATCCGCAGGCCGACCTCGACATCGTCGACTACGACGTGCTCAACCATGCGCCGCCGGGCACTCCGTTTCGTGGGCCCGGTGGGCCGCCGGCGTTCTTCGTGACCGAGCAGGCGGTCGACGAGCTCGCCTTGCAGCGCGGCGTCGATCCGCTCGCGCTGCGCCAGCGCTGGAATCACAACGAGAACCGCGAGCGGGTGTTCGCGTGGGCCGAGGGCGTGAAGCTGTGGCGCGAGCGACCGCCACCGCAAGCGGACACGGGTCGGTTTCGACGGGGCATCGGGCTCGCGAGCGCGTCGTGGCTGTACATCGCCGAGCCGGCCACGCGCGTGCAGATCGACGCGGGCCCCGAGGGCATCGTGGTCTCGACCGCGTGCCAGGACATCGGCAACGGCAGCCGCACGGTGCTCGCCGACACGGTCGCGGGCGTGCTGGGCGTAGACCCACACACGATCCGCGTGGAGATCGGCAGCTCGAAGGCGGTGCACGGGCCGATCTCGGGCGGCAGTCGGACGGCGACCTCGCTCGCGCCTGCGGCGATCGACGCGGCCACCGAGCTGCGCGACGAGCTGGTCGAGCTCGCGCGCACGCGCCTGGGTCTGCGCGAGGCTCAGCCGGTCGTCGGCGGCGTCGAGCAAGGCGGCGTGACGACCAGCTGGGCGGAGATCCTCGAGGTCGCGCCGAAGATCACGACGACCGGCAAGCGCGGCCGGGATCAGGGCGGGTTCTTTCTGCCGCCGATCATGAACACGGCCGTCGGCCGCTACCTGAGCGCGGGCGTGCACGTGTGCGAGGTCGAGGTCGACACGCGGCTCGGGCGGGTCCGCGTGATTCGTAACCACGCGGGCTACAGCGTCGGCACCATCTACTCGCCCAAGCTCGCGCGCAGCCAGGCCGAGGGCGGGATCGTGCAGGGCGTCAGCTATGCGCTGTACGAAGAGCGGCGCCTCGATCCACGCAGTGGCAGCTTGTTGACGGGCGGGCTCGAGGACTACCGACTGTGTGGGCTCGCCGACATGGGCGAGATCGAGGTCGAGTTCTTGCCGGGTGGATACGAGAACGTGCGCGGCCAGGGCGTGGGGCTCGGCGAGCTGTGCACGCTGCCGGTCGCGGCTGCGATCGCCAACGCGGTCCGTCATGCGACCGGCTGGCGTCCGACGTCGCTGCCGCTGCGGCCCGACCGGGTGCTCGAGGGGGTGCGGCGATGATCGTCTTTCCCAAGTCGATCGATGAAGCGATGGCCCGCGCGGTCGAGCTCGGCGGCGTGTACCGAGCCGGCGGCACCGATCTGCAAGAGCGACGGCAGCACCTCGCGGTGACTGGGCAGGAGCGGCTGGCCCCGATCGTCGATCTGCGCGACGTTCCGGGGCTCGACACCGTGGTCGCGGACGCGAACGGGGCCTGGATCGGCGGCTTGATCACGCTCGCGTCGCTGGCCGAGCATCCGGCGATCGCGAGCTTGTGGCCGGGCGTGGCCGAGGCCGCAGGCGCGCTGGCCAACCCGCAGATCCGCGCGGTCGCGAGTCTGGCCGGCAACCTCATGCAGGCGCCGCGCTGCTGGTACTACCGGCACCCCGACTACGAGTGCCTGCGCAAGGCCGGCTCGGGCTGCTTCGCGCGCGAGGGCGATCACCTCTGGCATGTGTGCTTCGACGCGTCGCCGTGCGCGGCTCCACACCCGTCGACGGTCGCGATGGCGTTGCTGGCCTACGAAGCGGAGGTCGAGTACGTGCTGCCGAGCGAGCCCGAGCCCAAGCGTGGACCGGTGCTGGACGTGCTCGGGATCGAAGGCTTGCCGGAAGGCGGGCTGATCACGACCGTGCGACTCGGGCCACCGATCGCGCGCGAGCAGACCGCCTACGTTCGCGCGAGCAACCGTGCGCACGCCGAGTGGGCGCTGG
>DATLLB010000162.1:0-6631 GCA_035538075.1 Enhygromyxa sp. | reverse complement strand
CAGCATCCCCCGATTGCCAACCCTACGCTCGGCGACCCGCTGCTCGGTTATGGAATCTGAGTCGGCTTCGCGACCTCGACCTCGTCGCGCTCGCACTCGAGATCCTCGATTCCCAGATCGACGTGCTCGCGGATGGCCTGCAGCCGACGGCGGAGCTCCAGCAGGCGTCGCTCGAGCGCCTCGCGCTCGAAGCGAGCGGTCGAGCCGGCCCGGCGCCGAGCCTCGGCCGCGAGCGCCCGAAGGTGGCGGGCTCGCTCGGCGAAGCGCCGGGGTCGGAGGCTGCGGGGCGCGGGCCATCGATTGCCAAGGTCATAGCTCGGGATCGACACTCGGGCTCGGCTGGCGTGGCACGGCGACGCCGACCCAAGCCCGAGGTTTGCCGTGCAATTCAGAGCCGTCGCTCGACGCGGCACGGTGCAAGAATGCAAGTGCGCCCGCAAACTCGCCGTTGGCCGCCGAACATGGTCACAGCGCTTCGCCCTGCCCCGCTCGCGTTGCTCACCGCCACCCTCCTCTCGGCGTGTACCAGCCACCGAGCGCACGAGCCCGAGCGCGACGTCGATTCGGGCAGCGAGCAGGAGCCGCCGATGGTGGACCTCGCAACCCCGCCCGTGCCGTGGCGATGGATTCACCGGGGCGGTGAGGGCGGATGGTTTGCGGACATCGGACCCAAGACCATCCACGCGGGCGGGTTCGAGTGCAGCTATCAGCATGACGACGAGGCCCACACGCTCGGGCAGGTGTGTTGTGAAGGACCGAAGCGTTGGTGCGTGGAGATGCGCGAGGCCTTCGTGCCCGGCATCGCGCTGGTCAGCGACGGGCAGCGGCTGTTCGTCGCCGACTACCCGGCGATCTCGTCGGGTGCTCGGTTCGCCGCGTACACGCTCGAGTCGGGCGCGATGCTGTGGAGCCGCGACGCGCTCGCGATCGGCCCGCAGGCGCACAGCGAATACTCCAATGTCGTGCAGCTGCGGTTGGTGGACGGCACGCTGATCGCCTACGGCGACGAAGCCCACGGTGCGTATGTGGAGGTGATGGATCCGGCGACGGGCGCGTCGCTGCACCACACCACGCGCGAGCACCTGAGGGTGGGCTGGAGCTGGTCCGTGCGTGCGCCCGAGCCCGAGCCCACCGTCACGCTCGCGCTCGCCGACGGCCGCGAGTGTCGCTTCGAGGCGCCCGAGCAGGGCCCGACCACGTTGAGCTGCATGCCGGATGGAGCGCCTGCGTGGGCGCGGGTGGTCGAGGGCGACTTCGTCGGTCGCGGCGCGCTGGTCAGCGATGGTGAGCGCGTGGTGGCCATCACGTGGAGTCGCATCGCCAGCGGGTCACGAGCGCGCGCGTGGGCGCTGGCGGACGGGGCGTTGCTGTGGGATCGCGCGATCGAGGGCCTCGGCCCGCAGGACCACAGCAAGTACTCGAACCTGATCTTGCTCGGGCTCGAGGGCGAGCTGCTGATCGTGCGCGGGCTCGAGAGCCACGGCCGCTATGTCGAGGCGCTCGACGTGACCACGGGCGCGCTGCTGTGGACGGTCAGCTGGCCGGATTTCTGATGCGACTCGGCCGGCGCGGCCGGGCGTCGTCACGCTCGCGTACCATCGTCGGCGGAGCCGGCCGATGCACTCGACGATGATGGACTTCCCGCTCACCACCAACCACCTGATCGAGCGCGCCGCCAAGCTGTTCGCGAGCGTGGAGATCGTCAGCCAGGCGCCCGACCGTTCGCTGGTCCGCCACACCTACGCCGATCTGCACCGCCGTGCTCGGGCGCTCGGCAAGGCGCTGCTCGACGCCAGCATGCGACCCGGCGATCGCGTGGCGACCTTGATGTGGAACCATCACGCGCACCTCGAGGTGTACTTCGGCGTGCCGATGGCCGGCGGTGTCTATCACACGCTCAACCTGCGGCTCTCGCCCGAAGATCTGAACTACATCGTCGCGGACGCCGAGGATCGCTACTTGGTGATCGACGACGTGTTGCTGCCGCTGCTGGCCAAGTTCGGAGGGCAGCCGCCGTTCGAGAAGATCGTGGTGGTGCGCTGGACCGATCAGCCGCTGCCGAGCGGCTGCGAGGACTACGAGGCGTTCATCCGCCAAGGCGCGTCGGTCGAGTGGGTTCCGCCGGTTGCGAGTGAGAATGACGCGATCGGCATGTGCTACACGTCCGGCACCACCGGTCGGCCCAAGGGTGTCGTGTATTCGCACCGCGCCACGGTCCTGCACACGCTCGCGGCCGCGCTGCCCGACAGCCTCGATCTCTCGATGCGCGACACGTTGTGTCCGGTCGTGCCGATGTTCCATGTCAACGCGTGGGGCCTGCCCTTCATCGCGACGATGGTCGGCGCCAAGCAGGTCCACCCGGGCCCGCACCTCGCTCCCGATGCGCTGCTCGATCTCTACGAGCGCGAGTCGGTCAACGTGTCGGCGGGCGTGCCGACGATCTGGATGGGCATCATGCAGTTGGTCGCGCAGCACCCCGACAAGTGGCGGCTGCAGCCGGGGCTGCGCATGGTCGTGGGTGGCTCGGCCGCGCCCGAGTCGATGATCGAGACGATGGATCGCATGGGCATGCGCGTGATCCATGCCTGGGGCATGACCGAGACCACGCCGCTCGGCTCGGTCGCGCGGCTGCGACCGCACCACGACGCGCTGCCGCCCGCCGACCAGCTCGCGCTGCGGGCCAAGCAAGGCGTCGCGCCGCCGTTCGTCGAGATGCGCATCGTCGACGACCAGGGCGCCGAGCTGCCGTGGGATGGGCTGCGCATGGGCGAGCTGCAGGTCCGCGGGCCGTGGATCGCGTCGAGCTACCACGGCGATGTCGATGCCGACGAGAAGTGGACGAGCGACGGATGGTTTCGCACCGGCGACGTGGTCACGATCGACGCCGAGGGGTACATGCAGATCACCGATCGCACCAAGGACCTCGTGAAGTCCGGCGGCGAGTGGATAAGCTCGGTCGCGCTCGAGAACGCGTTGATGGGCCACCCCGACGTCGCCGAGGCTGCGGTGGTGGCCGTGCCGCATCCGAAGTGGACCGAGCGACCGATCGCCGTGGTCGTGGCCAGGCCGGGGAATACGATCGACGCCGAGCAGCTCGGTGCGTATCTGGCCGAGCGCTTTCCGAAGTGGTGGTTGCCGGATGGGTATGTGGTGCGCGATCAGATTCCGCGTGGGGCGACCGGCAAGTTCCTCAAGCGGACGCTCCGCGAGGAGTTGGCGGGATGGTTCAGCGGTGGGGGCTGATGTAGACTGCGCACATGACCGAGGGCACCCGGGACGTGTTTGCGCAGGCGCTCGCGTTGGCGGCCGAGGACCGCGCCGCACTCATGGACGTGCTGGCCGAGAGCCTGCTGGGTGATCCGGAACACGACCTGAGTCCGGAATGGAAGGCCGAGATCGCCCGGCGCATCGAGGCCGTGGAGCGGGGCGAGTCACGTCTGATCCCAGCCGATGAGGTCGAGGCTCGAGTATTGGCGTCGATTGGTGCGCGCTGATGCGGCTGCCCTTCGTCGCCGAGGCCGCCGACGATCTCTGGGAAGCAGCAGCTTGGTACGAGGGCCGGCGGAGCGGTTACGGTTCGTTGTTGGTCGCTGAAGTGATGCAGGTGGCCGAACGCGCCGCTCAACTCCCGCTGAGTGGCGCCCCGGTGCGCGACATGGATCCCGCACGAGATGTGCGGCGATTCCTCGTGCGGCGATTCCCCTACTCGGTGATCACTGCGATCGTCAACGACGAGCGAGCCATCGTGGCGGTAGCACACGGCCGACGAGACCCTGGCTATTGGCACGAGCGGCTGCGCTAGACGTGCTCACGCGCTCGCGCGTGCAGGGACGGCGAGCAGCGCGAGCTCGAGCACCTCGTCGACATGTGAGACGAAGTGCAGGTTGAGATCCTTGCGTGCAGCCTCGGGTAGCTCGGGCTCGTCCTTGCGATTGCGCGACGGCAGGATCACGTCGCGGATGCCCGCTCGGTGGGCGGCGAGCAGCTTCTCGCGGATGCCTCCGACCGGGAGCACGTGGCCGCGCAGGGTCACCTCGCCGGTCATCGCGATGTCGTGCCGCACGGGCCGACCACCGAGCGCGCTGACCAGCGCGGTGGTCAGCGCAATGCCGGCGCTCGGGCCATCTTTGGGAATGGCGCCCGACGGCAGGTGGACATGGACGTCGCGCTTGTCGAACGCGATGTGCTCGAGCGCGAAGCGTCGCGCTTGGCTGCGGATCAAACTCAGAGCCGCTTGCGCGGACTCCTTCATGACGTCGCCGAGGCTGCCGGTCAGGCGCAGCTGGCCCTTGCCAGGCACGGTGCTGACCTCGACGAACAGCAAGCGTCCGCCGGTCGGCGTCCAGCCGAGCCCGGTGCACACGCCCACGCGCGGGCCCACGCCCATCATCTCCTCGCCGTAGCGCGGCGGACCGAGCACGCGCGAGAGGTCGTCTACGCCGATGTGCACGACCTCGTGGATCCCGACCTTGCCCTCGGCCTTCTGCATGGCGACGTCGCGCAGCAAGGCGGCGAGCTGACGCTGGAGGTTGCGGACGCCGGACTCGCGCGTGTACTCGGTCGCGAGCAGCTCGATCGCAGCGTCGCTGATGACCACCGGCGGCCGCGGATCACCCGGGACCGGTTCATCGCCCTCGCGCCGGGTCGCGGCCAGCAAGCTGGTGTTGCGCGCCCGTTGCTCGCGCAGCGAGCCGGGGGCCGCCTCGCCCTCGAGCAGCTCGGGCATCAAGCCGTTGTCGCGCAGCTCCTTGGGCAGCAGGTGGCGCTTGGCGATCGCGAGCTTCTCCTCGAGCGTGTAACCGGACAGGCGAATGAACTCGAGCCGATCGCGGAGCACCGCCGGGATCGCACCGACCTCGTTGGCCGTGCAGATGAAGACCACGCGCGAGAGGTCGTAGGGCAGCCCGAGGTAGTGATCCTCGAACGAGTCGTTTTGCTCGGGGTCGAGCGCCTCGAGCAGCGCCGAGGCCGGATCGCCGCGCAGATCGGCGCCGGTGAGCTTGTCGATCTCGTCGAGCAGGATCACCGGATCGGGCGTACCCGCCGACTTCATGGCCTGGATCAGCCGCCCCGGCAGCGCGCCCACGTAGGTGCGTCGGTGGCCGCGGATCTCGGCGTCGTCGCGCACGCCACCCAGGGAGATGCGCACGAACTGACGGTGGAGCGTGGTCGCGATGCTGCGCGCGAGCGTGGTCTTGCCGACCCCGGGCGGGCCCGCGAAGCACAGCAGCGGGCCGCGTTGATCGGGCGCCAGCTTGCGCACGGCGAGGTACTCGAGCACGCGCTTCTTGACCTTCTCGAGCCCGTGGTGGTCGGCGTCGAGGCGCGCGCGTGCGGCCGCGAGATCGAGGTCGGGCCGCTGCGGCGGGTTGTTGCGGATCAGCCACGGCAAGTCGGCGATCCACTCGAGGTAGGTGCGGGCGATCATCGCCTCGCTGGCCTGCGGGTTCATGCGCTCGAGTCGGCCCAGCTCGCGCTCGATCGCGACCTGCACGTGCTCGGGCAGCACCATCTGATCGAGGCGCTCGCTGAGCTCGTCGAGCCAGCTGTCGGGATCGTCGTCGCCGAGCTCGGCCTGGATCGCGCGCAGCTTGTGACGCAGCACGGCCTCGTGCTCGTGCCGCGAGAGGTGATCGCGGACGCTGCGATCGATGTCGCGCTTGACCTCGAGCTCGTTGCAGCGCTGGGCGACCAGCTCGATCAGCCTGCGCAGGCGCTCGGCCAGATCGAGCTGCTGCAGCAAGGCCACGCGATCGCGGGTCTCGAGCTCGACGAGGTTGGCGACCAGATCACCGACGGCCCCGGGGTCGCGCTCGTCCATGATCTCCTGGACCGCGTCCTGTCGCTGCTGGCCGGCGCGCGAGGCCGGCAGCTGCGCCTCGTGGCGCTTGACCAGATCACGCAGGACCCCGGCCAGCGCGGTGTTCATGGTCGGGTTGCCGATCCCCGGCGGGGCCTTGCGGAAGCGGACGAGATCGCAGCCATCGACCCGCTCGAAGCCCTCCAGCACCACGCGCTCGAGCCCACGCACGATCACGGTCATGCGCCCCGGCAGGCCACGCAGCACCTGCACGATGCGGGTGATCGTGGCGATCGGATAGAGGTCGCCGAGCGCCGGCTGGTCGTTCATCGGATCGCGCTGAATCGCGACGATCACCTGGTTCGGCGGACCGAAGCGCCGACCGTGCGCCGTCGCTCGGCGCACGGCTTCGACCGAGGCCGGACGTCCGAGATCGACGGGCATCGAGACGCCCGGAAACAGCACCGCGCTGCGCAGCGGCAACAGCGGCAACACTCCCGCGTCGGGGACCGGATCGGACATTGCGCGAAGACTATCAGCTGCGAGCGGCCACACCCACCGTGCGCGCGAGCAGGTACCATCCGCGAAGTGTCCCTGCCGGTGCGCGCGTGTCTGGCCCTGGCGCTGGCCTGGGCTGGCGGATTCGGGCTGCCGGGCCCGCCGGGGCTCGAGCTGCCGCTGTTGCTGCTCGCGATCGGGCTGGGCTCTTGGCTGCGGCCCGATCCCCCGCAACGGCAGCCGCTCCTGCGCGGCGCCGAGTTGCTCGGTCTGCTCGCGCTGGCGGTGTTGCTCGGTCTGCTCGCGCGCACGCTCGGGCGCGTGGTGATCGCG
>DATLLB010000161.1:0-4719 GCA_035538075.1 Enhygromyxa sp. | reverse complement strand
GCCGACACCGAGCGCGAGCGCGAAGCTGCCTCCGACGAGTCGACCGCTGCCGTTGGGCGGCGGGGGTGGAGGCGGGAGCGCGAGCGATGGCGCGACGAGGGGCGGTGGCTCGGCGGCGATCGTGGGCGTGGGCGTGGGCGTGAGCTCGGGCGTGGACACGATCACCGGCGCGGGCACGGTTACCGGCTCGGTCGGCTCGGTCGGCTCTGCGGGCTCGGTCGGCGCAGGCTCGCCGTCGTAGACCACTCCCTCGTCGGTGGGCGCCGGCCCGAGCAGCGATGCAACCAGTAGCAACGAGCGCATCGGCACGTCGCCCGACTATACCGCGAGCGACCGCTCACATGCAGGTGTTGCTGACGTCGTCGCAGCCGCTGCAGCAGCCGGAGCCCTCGAAGCCGCAGGTTCCGCCCGCTCCGGTGCAGGCCTCGAAGGTCACGGTCAAGCGAGCGCTGCGGGCTCGATCGTCGATCGCATCGAGCTCGACCCGACGATAGCTGCCGACGCCGATCGGGATCGTGGTCTCGATCGCCGGGCCCTCGAAGGTCATGGAGTCGCCGGCCTCGGAGACGGTCGTCCACGTGAGGCCCACGATCGTGGCGCCCGTGGGCGAGACCGCCGAGCCGGTCAGCGAGAGGGTCGAGCCCTCCTCGACGATCACGGTGGTCGACTGCTCGCGCCCGCTCAGCTCGCCGCTCGCGGCCCCACTCCACACGATCGTGGCCTCGGGCGCGGCCCAGGTCACGTCGGGCGTACAGAGATCGCCGTCGCAGATGTAGTGCTCGGGGCAGCCGGCTTCGCAGCTCGGCTGACAGTAGCCGTCGCTCGGGTTGGGCATCCCGCCGAAGAACTCCTTCAGCGGGTCGAAGACCGAGTCGTAGCCGACGCACACCCAACCATCGAGGCAGTCCTCGGTCTGCTCGCCCGCTGCCGCACAGTTGCCGCTCGGACACTCGCAGCGGCTGTGCGAGCAGAGGCTCGCGCTCGTGCACACACCCGTCGAGCACTCGTCGTTGACGCTGCACACCGCACCGTCGGTGAGCTCGTCCTCGCCAAACAGCCCGCAGGCCGAGCCGAGCAGCGCGATACCAAACAATGGGATGAGCCAGCGTCGTACGATCATGTCACTCCTCCAATCGCCTAGAAACGCAGTTTCAGGCCGCCGGGCGCGAACGAGAGCCGGGCTTGCGAGCGCGAGCGAGCAAACACCACGCCACCGCCAATCCCCATGCCGAGGCCTGCGAGCTGGGCGATGCCTGCGAACCCGAGCCCGAGCCCCGCGGTCGCGGAGCCGGTGCGGCCAATCGCCATGAATGGACCGGCGACGGGGATCAGCAGCGGGCGGCCGACATTCTCGTTGTTCGAGTCGATCAACACCACACCCGCGACCACCGTCATCAGGTAGGAAAAGCTGAACACGCTGATGCCCGCGATCATCAGCCCGAGCCCGCGATTGCGATTGGGCGGTGGCGGGACCGGTTGCGGCGGGAATGGCTGAGGTTGCGGCTCGTAGACGGGCGCAGGGACGGGCTGCGGCTGCGCGGCTGGATCGGCAACCGGCTGCGCAACGCTACCGTCGGCCGGAGCAGCCACTGGCGCGGCGGTCTGGTCGGGCGGCGTGGCGTAGGCTACGGCCGGCATGGCCCCGGCCAGCGCCAGCGCGAGCGGAAATGCAATCAGCGATGGGCCAACGGAATGTGGAGGACGTGACATATCCGAAGACCATAGGTAGCACGATCGACAAATGGCGAAATGTGAATTGTCTAGCGCACGTGACGCGATGCACAAGCGACCGCCGCAGGTCGTTGCTGCACCCACCCGGCAAACGGCTGCTCACTGTCGATCACGGCAGACCGCGTGAGACTCGCTGAGCAACGCGAACGAATTCACGTCCGAGCAGCTCGCTCGGATCAGCGCTTGGAGGTCGCGGATCTCTTCCCACTCGAGCGACATCGGCTCGAAGCGCAGCGGGACCTGCTCGGCGGTCGCGATCTCCTCGCGCAGCTGCTCGAGCAGCCCCTGCTCGCGGCCGGTCGCCCACAGCCGCTCGAAGTTGGCCACGTAGGCGCGGATCAGCTGGGCGTGCGCAGGCCCGGAGAACACCAACATGTTCTCCATGGTTTTGTGCTCGGCGTTGTTCGAGAGGTTGTAGCTGCCGGTCCACAGCTCGTCGCCGTCGATGATCAGATATTTGTGGTGCATCTGCTCGGCGAAGATGTAGGTCCAGCGGTACGAATACCACTTGTAGCGGACATCCACGCCCGCGCGCTCGACCATGGTTCCGAACCGATACCCGCGCTCGAGGCATTCGCTCTGGGCGGAGTGATCGTCGGCCGCCGCGATCCGACAATCTTCGAGATCGCGCAGCTGCGCGGCGTGGGTCGACGCGCTGATCCACTCCTGAGCGTCGAGGTAGACGCGGATGTCCATGTCCGGCCATTCCCACGCCTTGGCCATCAACGCCTCGGCGACGTCGCGATCGCGGAGGTGACCCGACGCGATTCGGATCGAGTGGTCGGCGTTGGCGATCGCGGCGATCAGGGCGTCACTGACCGTGCTGCGACCCGTGGCGGTGAAGGTCGTATCACCGACAATCTCGAAATTCGCCGATGTGAACAGCACATGGGAATCGGCGACATCGACGATGTCGTGCTCGGTGATCGCAACCTCGGACAGCTCGTGCGGCCATCCAGCGGCGCTCACGAAGTCGCGCGAGTGCTCCCACAGCAGGTTGAACTCGCTCTGCATGCGCAGCGCGAGCTCCTCGTGGCCGCGCAGGAACAAGGTGTTCTCGTCGTAGCGCGTGGCTGCGGCGTGCGACCAGTTGGCGCTGCCGGTGACCAGGATCGCCGTCGCGGCCCGCTCGAGGTCGTCGCGTGGCCCGTCCACGATCATGAACTTGTGGTGCATGATCTTGTTGACGTAGCGCACGTCGATCCCGGCGGCCTCGAGGGCTCCGGACTGCGAGCTCGCGCGCACTTCGGCGTCGAGCTTTCGGTCGGCCTTGGCGCCCTCGTAGATGAGCCGGATCTTCACGCCACGGGCCGCGGCGTCACGAAGCGCGGCCTCGATCGCGGCGTTGCTGAAGCTGTACATCGCAACGTCGATCGATCGCTGCGCGTCGCGGATCTGCTCGGCGACGCGCAGGTTGTGGGTCGCGCCCGGCGGCTGCGGCGAGAAGATGACCTCGCTCGTGCGCGCGGTCGCGAGCTCGTCGCTGCGCTCGAGGAGCGGGTCACCTGCATCGACGTCGCAGGCCGATCCGAGCAGCACGCAAAAAAGCAGCTTGGCGGCGCGGTGAACCACGCCGACCAAGCACGCAACTATCACGCCAGAGGATCACTCGCAGACGGCCGCGTACAGCGACCAGTGCGTGGTCCCGGCCCCTTCGGCATCGCAAAGATCGGTCGCCACGAAGTCCGGCGCGCCGTCGCCGTTCAAATCGAGGACCGAGTAGCGGTAGGTCTCACCGCCGTTGCAGCTCCAGTAGTCTGTGAGGTTCTCGTGGAGATCGTCGCCGGCGACCTCGGTCGGGAGCGGCCAGCTGATCGGCTGCGCTTCGAAGCCGTCGCCGGTGTTCTTGAACACGTCCCAGCGATCGGTGCCGACTCCGGTCAGATCGCAGCCATCGGTGACCACCAGATCGGGCGCACGATCGCCGGTCATGTCGAGCGTTTGAAACCGGTAGACGCCCTGGTTGCAGGACCAGTAGTCGGCGATCTGCTCGTAGATCTCGCCGCCGCCGAGCGGGTTCGGCAGCGACCAGATGATCGGCGCGCCCGCGAAGCCGGTGCCGGTGTTCTCGAGCACGTGCCACTCGGTCGCCCCGACGCCGGTCTCGTCGCAGGCGTCGGTGATCAGGAAGTCGATCGCCCCGTCGCCGGTCATGTCGAGCAGCTGGTAGCGAAACTCGCCGCCGTTGCAGGGCCAGTAGTCGGCGGTCTGCTCGTAGATCTCGCTCTCCTCGCCGAACACCTGGGGCAGCCCCCACTCGATCGGCTGGCCGTCGAAGCCGTCGCCAGTGTTCTCGTGAACCAGCCACTGGCTCGCGCCGACTCCGACGTCGTCGCACGCGTCGGTGACGAGAAAGTCGATCGCCCCGTCGCCGGTCATGTCGAGCAGCTGATAGCGGAACTCGCCGCCGTTGCAGGGCCAGTAGTTGGCGATCTGCTCGTAGAACTCGGTGTTGCCGCCGACGAGGTACTGCGGCAGCGACCATTCGATCGGCTGGTCGGCGAACCCGTTGCCGGTGTTCTCGTGGACCAGCCAGTTGCTGTTCCCGACCCCGCCGACATCGCAGGTGTCGGTGACCAGGAGGTCGACCGCACCATCGCCAGTCATGTCGAGCAATTGATAGCGAAACTCGCCGCCTTCGCAGGACCAGTAGTCGGTGATTTGCTCGTAGAACTGACCGTTGCCGATCAGGTACTCGGGCAGCGACCAGCTGATCGGCTGCCCGGCGAAACCCGAGCCGGTGTTCTTGAACACGTTCCAGGTGGTGAAGCCGACTCCGTCCAACCCGCAGGAGTCGGTCACCAGGAAGTCGACCGCCCCATCGCCGGTCATGTCGAGCAGCTGGTAGCGATACTCGCCGCCGCCGTTGCACGAATGATAGTCGGTGAGCTGCTCGTAGACGTCGGAGCCGCCGAGGTCCTGCGGCAGCGTCCAGTTCGTCGAGTTGGACGCGAACGCACAAGCATCGACGGGCGGATCGCCGTCGCC
>DATLLB010000160.1:0-3984 GCA_035538075.1 Enhygromyxa sp. | reverse complement strand
GCTCCAACGAGGTCGATGTCGAGCTCGTCCGTGGTCCGCAGATCTACCGCGACCCCGAGGTCGAGCGCTTCATCGCCGAGCGTTCGGTCCGGCCGGCACCACGCGAGGTCGGGCCGCTCGGCGCTCGGCCTGCGGTCTCGTTTGGTCAGACTCGGGAGTCACCGCAGCTCGCTGAGGATCAGTGCATCGCGGTCGCGGTCGAGCGGGTCGTGGTCGCGGCCGCTCGCGCGCACGCCTGGCTGCATGGCAGCGTGCGCGTGCCGATCCCCGCGTCCGACGTGGTGGGTGCGGGCTCCGGTGATGCCGTGATCGGAGTCTGGATCCTCGCGGTCGGCAGCGATCGCGCGCGGCCGGTCATGGTCTCACTCGGGGTGCCTGCGACCGTGTTGTTGGAGAGCGGCGTGGATGGGCCGATTGCAGCCGGGCACTTTCAGGTCGACATGCTCGATGTCGACGGCATCGGCAAGACGGCGCAGACCTGGTTCATCCATGTATTCGCGGCCGGGGAGAAGCTCGGGCCCGTGCCGATGGCCGTGATCTCGCCCGACGCCCTCCGAGGCTAATCGTCGCAGCGATCGACCCCCACGTTGAACACCGGCGTGACTCGCCGACCGATCAGATTGATCAATCCCACTTGAACTCCCGCTGCCTGGCGAGCCACGTTGACGAGGCCAATCTGCGCGCCGCGAAGACAGGGGGCATAGTTGACGGCGGACGAGATCTGTACGCCGTTCGCCGCTTCTTCGACCACCACATTAGCGAGCCCCGCGAGCTGAACGCCGTCGAGCTTCCAGTCGGCCACGGATGCGCCGCCGCCGATCTGAACACCCATTGGCCACGACGCCCAAGCGACGGCGCCCGCCACCTGTACGCCACCGAGCGCACCGTGGGACCGACCCACGATGCCGGACACCTGCACGCCGATCAGATTGAAGTCTTCGGCCATGACGCCGGCGAGCTGTCCTGGGCTGGCTTGCAGTCGGGAAGTGCGACGCCGGATCGGCGGCTCTGCTAGCCTCGCTCGCGTGGGTGTGTTCATCGCCATCGGCCTGGTCGGCGCGCTGCTTCACGTCGTGCTGCTCGCGAGCGACAGCTTGCTGGCCACGTCGATCGCCTACGCGATCGTGGGCCTGCTCTGCGGACTGGCCCTGCGGACTCGGCTGCAGAGCGGCGTCCAGCGTGCGTTGGTGGTGTGCTTCTCGGTGATCGCCTTCGCGCTCGCGGGCCCCTTGGAGCTGCTCACGATGATCAGCCAGGCGTCGCTTGGCGAGCACGTGTCCGCCAGCGTGATGATCTGGGCTCTGGTCGGGGTGTTCATCACGCTGCCGTTTCTCGGTCTGGACGGGCGCATCTTTGCGCCGGTCTGCGCGCTGATGTGCTTCGCGGCCGCAGGTGGGCTCGCGCGATGGGTGGTCGAGCTGATGCTCGAGAGGCTGCACGTCGAGGAGCTGGGGTTCTTCTTCGTGCTCGGAGTCGGTCCGCTCTTCCTCATGCTCGGCGCGGGCTTGTTCGATCGCATATGCGAGCGCGTGGGGCTCGAGTCGCCGCAGCAGGGGCTCGCGCGCCTACGCGTCAAGCTCGAGTTCAGGCTTCGCTGATCCGCGCGCGCGGCCGCTCGGCCAGCACCGCCTCGAGCTGCAGCGGATCGACCGGCTTGGTCAGGTGCAGATCGAATCCCGCCTCCGCAGCCTGGTGCCGATCCGCCGGCTGCCCCCACCCGGTCAGCGCGATCAAGAACATCTCGCGCCCCCACGGCTCGGCGCGAATGCGTCGCGCAGCGCCGTAGCCATCGAGCGTCGGCATGCCGATGTCGAGCACGACCACGTCGGGCCGCATCGTCGCCGCAGCCTGGACGGCGGCGAGCCCGTCGTACACGGTCTCGACCTCGTGCCCGCCAGCCTCGAGCAGCAGCGCGAGTGAGTCGGCGGCGTCTTGGTTGTCGTCGGCCACGACGATCCGCAGCTTGCTGGTCGGGGCGATCGAGCTCTGGGTCGGCTGCATGGTCGAGGCGCTCGCACTCGCGAGCGGCGGCAGGCGAATGCGAAAGCTGCTGCCCTTGCCGGTGCCCGCGCTGGTGGCCGTGAGCGAGCCGCCGTGCATCTGCACCAGTCGTCGCGCGAGCGAGAGCCCGATCCCGAGGCCGCCCGTGGCACCGCTGTCTGGGCCGCGCACCTGCGTGAACAGATCGAAGATGCGCGGCAGCATCTCGGCCGGGATGCCGATGCCGGTGTCGACCACCTCGATCACCGCGTCGGGACCGGCGAGCGCGACGGTGAGCCGCACCTCCCCGCCACGCTCGGTGTACTTGATCGCGTTGTGCAGGATGTTGGACAGCACCTGCACGAGCCGCGTGAGATCGCCTTGCACGAACAGCGTGGGCTCGTGCGAGGTGACTCGCAGCGCGACGCCCTGCGCCTCGGCCAGCGGCTGACAGGTCTCGACCGCCCGGCGCACGACCTCGTTGAGATCGACGTTCTCCAGGCGCAGCGCGATCTTGCCGCTGCTGATCCGCGACACGTCGAGCAGATCGTCGACCAGCCGCACCATGTGATCGACCTGGCGCTGGATGATCTGCCGCCACTGCACGCGCTGCGTCGGCGTGATGTTCTCGAGCCCGAGCAGGTACAGCGCGTTGCGGATCGGCGCCAGCGGGTTGCGCAGCTCGTGCGCGAGCGTGGCCAGGAATTCGTCCTTGCGCCGATCAGCCTCCTTGAGCGCCTGCTCGGCGACCACTCGCTGGGTGACGTCGAGGTCGATCCCGGTGATGCGCACGACCTGGCCGTCGGCGTCTCGCAGCGCGCGACCGAGCCGCGAGATCGTGCGCAGGCCTCCGCGGTAGGCGATGCGGAAGGTCTCGTGCCACTCGTCGTCGCCGGGCGTGTGCCGCAGCGCCTCGAGCCGCGCCGCGACGCGCTCGCGATCATCGTCGTGCATGCACGACAGCCACTGCGTGATGTTGCCCGCGCATCCGTCCGGCAGCTCGTACAGCTGTGCGAAGCGCGTCCACTCCAGCCGATCTGCGCGCACGTCCCAGTCCCACGAGGCCGCGCCGGACGAGTCGAGCGCGAGCGCGAGTCGTTCGGTGCGCTCGGCGACCCGCAGCTCGAGCTCGCGGTTGAGCGCCTCGAGCTGCTTGGTCTTGCGGTAGAGATCGGCGAACACCATCACCTTGGCGCGCAGGATCTCCGGGACCACCGGAACCGAGACGTAGTCGACCGCGCCCGATCGATAGCCGCGCAGGCGATCGAAGTCGGTCATCATCACCGCCGACACGAAGATGATCGCGGTGTGTTTGTAGCGCGGGTGCTCGCGGATCATCTGCACGAGCTCGAAGCCGTCGAGCTCGGGCATGCACACGTCGACGAGGATCACCGCCACGTCGTTCTCGAGCAGCTGCGCGAGCGCCTCGCGGGCCGAGTGCGCCTTGATCAGCTGCTCGCCGAGATCGGCGAGGATCGCCTCGTAGGTGAGCAGCTTGGCAGGTTGGTCGTCGACGAGCAGGATGCTGACGCGGTCCATCACTCTCCCCGTCAACGATGCAGCCACATGCGCAGGGCCGCGAGCAGCTGGTCGGTGTTGACCGGCTTGGCCAGGTAGTCCGAGGCGCCGGCTTCCAGGCACTTCTCCCGGTCCCCCTTCATCGCCTTCGCCGTCACCGCCACGATCGGCACGTGTTTCAGCTCCGGCACCTTGCGGACCTCCCGCATGGTCGCGATCCCGTCCAACTCCGGCATCATGATGTCCATCAGCACGATCGCGACGCCGCGCGTCGACTCCAGCGTGGCGATCGCCTCACGCCCGGTGTTGGCGGTCAGCACCCGCATGCCGTGACGCTCGAGCACGCTCGATAGCGCGAAGATGTTGCGCACGTCGTCGTCGACGACCAGCACGCTCTTGCCCACCAAATTTTCGTCCGAGCGGTGCAGTTTTTCGAGCATCTGCTGCTTGTGCGGCGGCAGATCGGCGATCACGCGGTGCAGGAAC
>DATLLB010000159.1:0-9768 GCA_035538075.1 Enhygromyxa sp. | reverse complement strand
GGGCTTGGGGCACGCACACCTTCTTGATCGAGCAAGGTGAAACGGTGGCGTTCCCGGTCTGGGACTCGAGCCCCGAAGCCCACACGATCGAGGAGTGGAAGTGGGCCGTGACTTGGTACAACGACGACCTCGAGTACCTCGACGACATCGACATCTCGGTGTGGAACACCTGCCCGGCCGGCGGCGGGGCGGCCCAGAAGATCGCCGGGCAGTCCGACGCCGACTTCCGCAACCGCATCCACCTGACCGCCGCGCAGATCGGCGGCAAGTGCCTGGAGATGCGGGTGTACGGCTACGCCGTGCGACCCGGCGGCATCTGGGTCGACATGGCCGACATGTACCACGGCTAGCGTATCGATCAGTCGCCCAGCGAGCGGAGCCCCGAAGGGCGACCGCAGGGGTGGGGGTCCCGTGACGGGTCCGCCCGGCACGGGGGCGGGGCTGCGAAGCCCCGCCATCGAGATCTAGACGAGTCGCCGCTGACTGAAGTTCTGCAAGAACTTCAGTCAGCCGCGACGAGGTACAAGCCCGTCAGGCACATCTCGTTGTGTGTGCCCCAGCCGGGCAAGATCGGCTCCTCGTCGCCGCTCGTGTCGTAGGTGCAGGTCACCTCGACCGTCTGGCCCTGCTCGAGCACGATCGGCTGCTCGTAGAAGTAGTAGATCTGCCAGCCAAAATCCCAGCGCGGTACGTCGGCGAGACAGCCGACCTCCGCGCCTTGCTCGTCGAGCACGCGCACGCTCAGCTTGGTGCCGCGCTCGTGCATGTGCGGGAAGAAGCCCCACAGCTCGACCGCGCTGCCGCCGAACCACTCGGTGTACCACTCGGCCGGGAAGGTCCACGTGAACACCTCCTCTTCCTGGCCGGGCGCGAGCGCGTGCGGGTTGCCCTCGAACATGGTCGCGAGCAAGCCATCGGGGATGTCGAACACGCCCTCGCGCGCGACCTCGGGCTCGAAGCGAATGTTGACGGTGCTGCTGTCGCTCTGCCCGATCACCTCGGGATCAACCATGTTGTAGTGGACTTGCACGACCATCAGGTTGTCGGCGGCGATGCGCGAGCCGGAGCCGACCGGTAGCTCGACCACGCCCTGGCCCGGCGCCCAGGTGATCGGGACGCCCTCGGGCACCACGCCATCGCCCGCGAGACCGAAGCAGGGCCAGCCGAGGCGATCGGGCGACTGCTGATCGAGGGCGGTGATCACATCGAGGTTGGTGATGCCCTCGCCCACTTCGAGATCGGGGTCGACCGGGATGCCGAGCACGTGATGGACGAGCGCCTCGTTGCCGGGCAGGACCTCGTAGCCGGTGATGAACATGTCCTGCTCGAGCTCGGGGTCGATCAGGAAGCAGCGGTACTCGTCGAACTCGGCGAACATGCCGCCCTGTGGCGCGGGTGTGAATTCCGGCGTGACGATCGGCGTGCCACCTTCGAGCGAGGGCAGCTCGGGTAGCTCGAGATCCTCGCGCGGCTCGCCCTCGAGCGCGCCGCCATCGACCCACGCGAGGATCGTGTCGATCTCGCTCTGCGCGAGCGCACGCGAGTCTTGCCAGGTGTTGCAGGAGCCGTCGTCGGTGACCAACCACGGCGGCATCACGCGGTGCTCGACCGCCATCGCCGAGGCCGAGGCCCACGCGGCCGCGCTCGCGTAGTCGTCGAGCTCGAACGGGCCGATGCCACCGTCGCGGTGACAGCTGACGCAGCGCTCGTAATAGATCGGCGCGACGTCCTGCCAGAAGGTGGTCTCGAGCGGATCGCCGTCTCCGTCCCCGTCCCCGTCCCCGTCGCCGGTCTCAGTCTCTTCGGCGCTATCGCTCGTGGATGGATCGTCGTCGGCCTGGCAAGCGGCACCGAGCGCCAGCACGAGCGAAGTCATGCGAAATCGATTGATCTTCATCTGCGGGTCCAACCCCGCGACCGCGAGCTCGCGTCACTCACAGCGCTTTCCGATCTTCACCAGCTCGGCCAGGGTCCAGCTGTTGGCCCCGTGGTTGTGCAGGTGAAACGTCACGATCGCGCCCGGCTCGGCGGCGATCGGGCTGTCGAGTTCGATCGCGCGGGCCTCTGCCGATCCGGGGATCGCCACGTGCTCGTCCCAGATCGGCTGACCGTCGATCAACAGCGCGAGGTGAGCGGTCGCCGGCTCGTTGGCGATCAACGGCTGCCACCAGACCTGCACGCGCAGCCGATCACCGATCTCGACGCCCTCGGCGAGCGCCTGCTCGACGCTCAAATAGTTGCACTCGCCGGTCGAGACCTCGAACACGCCCAGCTCCTCCCCCCACGCGTTCGCGGGACAGACCGTCAGCGCCGGTCGATGGTCGGCGAGCGGATCGTCCTCGATCGCGCTCGCCGTCCACCCCTGCGCGGACACCAGCGAGCGCGGCTCGAGCTCGACCGGCTCGCAGTCGGGCGCTGGCTCGGGATCACAGCCCGAGACGAGCGTCAAAATCAGCGCGAGGCTGCTGAACAAGAGCAAGTATGCGGTCGTGCGCATGAGCTTGGGCTCCGAACACCGAGACCCCGGGATGCGTGTCACCGGTGCGGTAAGCTCGGGACACGGTGCGGTCCGTGCTCACTGCCATCTGCTTCGCCGCCTCGCTGTGCTTCGGGCTCGCAGCGTGCAGCGATGACGACGGTCAGGCGCAGACCGAGAGCGGAGACGAGGGAGACGTCGAAGGCGACGGAGACGAAGAAGGTGAGACGGGTGAGCCGCCTGCGCCCGGCGATCAGTGCGAGGACACGATCCTCACGCTCGAGGCTCCGACCTCGCTCGAGGCCACGCTGCGCAACGCGAGCGCGGACGAGCGAGGCATCGCCGCGGCGTGCGGGCTGAGCGGGCCGACCGTGTTCGCCGAGATCACCCTGCACGATCGCGCCGACTTGCTGGTGTCCGCCCGCGGCCGCGCCTACACGCCCGAATTTGCGGTCCTGCGTCCGGGCTGCAGCGCCGATCCCAGCCGCGTGCTCGCCTGCGGCGACGCGTTGCCGGTGACGATCCGCGACCTCGGGCCCGACGTCGAGCTGTTGATCGCCGTCGGTCTCGATGAAGCCGATCCGGCGCTGGAGCTCCCGGCCGCGCAGGACGGTGAGGCCGATCCACTCGACTTCGAGCTGCGGCTCGAGACCCGCGCGGTGCTGGCCGAGCATGCGCTGTGCGGACCTGTGTACGGCCGCTGCGAGGCGGGGACCGTGTGCCTCGCGGCCGACGAAGATGGCGTGTCGATCGATCGCTGCCGACGTCCGCTCGCCGACAGCTGCGTCGCACCGGGCACGCTCGCAGTGCCGAGCCCGGGCGCAGTCGCGGTGCTCGAGATCCCTCCCGACGAACCGCACAGCGACGCGCACGAGCATGCGTGCACGGGCTGGCGCCGACCCGAGCGAGTCGAGCGGCTCGAGCTCCCGGCCGGGCTCGGCGAGGCCGCGCAGCTCAGCGTGATCGCGGACGATCCGCGCGTCGGCCTGGCGTTGCGCGGCCCCGATTGCTTGCCCGAGAGCGCGCTCGCGTGTGCGCCGGCGACTGGCAGCGGCGACGAGACCTCGCTGAGCTTCGCGGCGCCGGGTCAGCTCGCGGCCCTCGCCGCCGCTGGCCAGGCGCCGATCCTCTTCATCGAGCTGCCGCACCCCGAGGTCGACGCCGATCCTCCCGCGGCGATCCATGTCAGCGTAGAAGTGCTCGAATAAACGAGCAGGCGTGAGCCCAACCCCGTTGACGGCCTGTTCGGCGCGCACCTATCCTGCGCCACCCGACCAACCGGGGACGAGGCGTTCGCGCCTCTCACGTCAAGGAGCATCAAGTTGGCACGAAGTCTGTTCACCAGTGAGTCCGTCACCGAAGGGCACCCCGACAAGATGTGCGACAAGATCAGCGATGCGATCTTGGACGCCATCATCGCCGACGATCCGCGTGCTCGTGTGGCGTGCGAGACCCTGGTGAAGACGGGCTTCGTCGTGGTCGCCGGTGAGATCACCACCAAGACCTACGTCAACATCCCGCAGATCGTCCGCGAGACCGTCAAGGAGATCGGCTACGTCAGCTCCGAGATGGGCTTCGACGGGCAGTCGTGCGGCGTGCTGGTCGCGGTCGAGGAGCAGAGCCCCGACATCAACCAGGGCGTCGACCGGACCGAGGGTGAGCAGGGTGCCGGCGACCAGGGCATGATGTTCGGCTACGCGTGCCGCGAGACCGACGTGCTGATGCCGATGCCGATCTTCTTGGCCCACAAGCTGGCCGAGCGGCTGACCCACGTGCGCAAGCAGGACGCCAGCTCGTTCCTGCGGCCCGACGGCAAGAGCCAGGTCTCGGTCGTCTACGAGGGCGACAAGCCGATCGCGGTCGACACGGTGGTGGTCTCGACCCAGCACTCGGAGTCGGTCTCGTACGAGCGCCTGCAAGAGTTCGTGATCGAAGAGGTCATCCGGCCGGTGATCCCCGCCGAGCTGCTGCAGAGCACCAAGTATCACATCAACCCGACCGGTCGCTTCGTGATCGGCGGACCGATGGGCGACTCGGGCCTGACCGGGCGCAAGATCATCGTCGACACCTACGGCGGCATGGGTCGCCACGGTGGCGGTGCGTTCTCCGGCAAGGACCCCTCGAAGGTCGATCGCAGCGCCGCCTACTACGCGCGCTACATCGCCAAGAACCTGGTCGCCGCCGGGCTCTGCGATCGCTGCGAGGTCCAGCTCGCCTATGCGATCGGCGTGGCCGAGCCGGTCAGCATCCGGGTCGAGAGCTTCGGCACCGGGAAGGTCTCCGACGACAAGCTCGCCCAGCTGGTGCGCGCGAACTTCGACGCGCGGCCGGCCAAGCTGATCGCCGAGCTGGATCTGCTCAAGCCGATCTACAAGCGCACCGCCGCCTACGGGCACTTCGGGCGTGACGGGTTCGCGTGGGAGCGGACCAACACGGCCGCCGCGCTGGCTCTTTAGGCCCCCCGCGGCCGGCTTTAGCATGAGCCGCGGGCGGCCGCTTCGCGGCCGTTCGCTCGCTCTGCGAGCGAAGCGGATCGGCTGGTGGTTTTCCACCGCACGTGCCCCCCGTCGGGGGGCTTGGCGCTGGCGGCCGCTTCGCTGGGCTCACCGACGTTGATTGTCGCCTGAGCGGAGAATGGGCGTACCATCTTCTCATGCCCGATCATGAACAGCGCGATCGCGTGAGCGTGCTGTACTCGCGGGTCCGTGCGATCGATCCCGAGCTGGTCGCTGCTGCCGCCGAGCAAGACACCGAACTGATTCGCGCGTACTTGCAGCTGCCCGTGCGTGAGCGTCTGCGTCGCGGCTTTCGAGCTGGGCAGGCGCTGAGCAGGCTCCGCGATGCCCGACGCCCCGGCTGAGCTCGAGCAGCTGCTCGCCACGCTCGCGGCCGCGGGTGTGGAGTTCATCCTCGTTGGTGGTGCGGCGGCGCTGATCCAGGGCGCGCCGATCACCACGCAGGATCTCGACATCGTCCACCGCCGCGATCCCGACAACGTCGCGCGGCTGCTCGCCACGCTCGAGCAGCTCGACGCGTCGATGCTCGACCTCGCCCGTCGCAAGCTCCCGCCGACCGCGGAGGGTCTGCGTGGTCGCGGGCAAACCTTGATGAACACCAAGCTCGGCCGCCTCGATGCGCTCGGCTCGCTGCACGACGGGCGCGGCTACGAAGAGCTGATCGAGCACACCGACATCGTCGATCTCGACGGCGCCGAGCTGCGCGTGCTCGACCTCGAGACGCTGATCGAGATCAAGTCCTCGACCGGCCGCGCCAAGGATCGCCTGGTCGTCCCGATCCTGCTCGAGCTCGCCCGCGTCCGCGCCGAGCAAGACGATCGCTGAGCGTGCTCAGCGATGCGTCCAGTCGCCCAGGGGAAGGTGGGCGACGTCGTTGTAGCCGTCCAGGGTCATCCGCGGGCCGCTGTAGACCACCCGCGTGATCCCGGTGTTGTAGAGCCGCCAAGCCTGCTCGAAGGCCCGCAGCGGCGGTAGCCCGAGCACCTCGAGCAAGACCACGGCAGTCGGCCCGACCGAGGTGAACACGGCCACCTCCCCGCGCCCGCGCTCGCGCAGCTCGGCGAAGGCCGAGCCCACGCGCGCGTGAAACTGCGGCCAGCTCTCGATGCCGTCGATCGTGAGCCCATCCAGCCAGCGGCGCATGATCGCCTCGTAGAGCAGCTGCCACACGCGCGAGCGCTCGCGTCGGTCGACGCTCGAATCCATGGCCTTGGCCGCGAACTCGAGCAGCTGCGGCGACCCGTCGAGCAGCGACGTCTCGCCGCGCGCGACTCGGCCGAGCACCGCGAGGACCAGCCCTTGCCCGTCATGCTCGTCGAAGCCCGGCACGATCGTCGGCGTCGGAAACGACAGCCCTGCGCTGGCAAAGCGCTCACCGACCAGCGCCGCGGTGTCGCGGTGACGCTGCGCCGGGCCGCTGAACACCGCGTCGAATCCGGCTCGCTCGGCGCTGCGCAGCCGCTCGGCCCAGCGCTCGCCCAGCTGCCGCGCCTGCGCGCGCCCGAGCTCGGACAGCGCGTCGTAGTTGGCCGCGAACATCGAGGCCTGCGCGTGGCGAACGACATGAAGCGTGCTCACGCGCGCGACTCTACAGCATCACGAGTGGATGATAGAACGAGGGCATGAGCGAGACTCGCAGCAAGTTCGATCTGTCCGGCAAAGTCGCGATCGTCACGGGAGGCTCGCGCGGCATCGGCTTGGCCGCCGCGTCGGCCCTGTGCGCGGCCGGAGCTGCGGTCGTGATCGCCTCGCGCAAGCCCGAGCCGCTCGAGCAGGCCGCTGCGGAGATCGAGAGGCAGACCGGCGGTCGGGTGCTGGCGATCCCGGCCCACACCGGCGACGACGAGGCGGTCAACCGCGTGGTCGAGCGCGCCGTGGCCGAGTTCGGCGGCGTCGACATCCTCGTCAACAACGCGGCCACCAACCCGCACTTCGGACCGATCCTCACCGCCGACGACGGCCACTGGGACAAGACCTGGGACGTCAACGTCAAGGGCTACTTCCGCATGGCGCGAGCCTGCGTCGCGTCGATGCGCTCGCGCGGCGGCGGGCGGATCATCAACATCGCCTCGGTCGCGGGCCGTCGCGTGCAGCCGATGATGGGTGTGTACTGCGTGTCGAAGGCCGCGGTCGTGATGCTCACGCAGGTGCTCGCGGTCGAGCTCGCCGCCGACAAGATCAACGTCAACGCGCTCACGCCCGGGTTCGTGAAGACCAAGTTCTCCAGCGCGATCTGGGCCAACGACGCGATCGGCAACGCGGTGCTCAAGTCGATCCCGCAAGGCCGCATGGCCGAGCCCGAGGAGATCGCCAACATGATCCTGTTCTTGGCCTCACCCGAGAGCAGCTTCGTGACCGGCTCGATCATCGACATCGACGGTGGCCAGCTCGCCGCCTCCGGCGTGGTCATGTGAACGAATGCGTCGCTGCTCGCTCACGCTCGCGTTGGCGCTCGGCTGCACGCAGGAGCCCGAGCTCGTGGTCGTCGGCACGCGCGAGCTCGGCCCGCTCACGACCGCCGACGGCGTCGCGCTGCGCGAGCGCGGCTATAGCCTGTATGCGTTCTCGCGCTCGGTCTGGCTGTTCGGCGACACGCGACTGACGAGCCCCGACGCGCAGGGCTCGAGCGTGCGCGGCAGCGGCTGGTCGCACACCTTCGATCTGACCGCCGAGGACGGCATCGATCTGTTCACCAGTCCGCTCGACGCCGACGGCGGACCGGCCGAGCTGTTCGTGCCGACCGCCGAGGAGCTCGCGTTCAACCAGGCCAACGACGACGCGCGCGTGGTGATCTGGCCGCTCGCAGGCGTGCGTGACGACGCGAACGATCGCGTGCTGCTCTTCTACGAGAAGCTGCGGGTGTTCGAGTCGGGCCTGCGCACGCCGATCGGCAGCTCGATCGCCGTGTGGACCGAGCTCGAGTTCGGCCCGGTCCGGCCGGTCCTCGACGCCGGCAGCGAGGAGTCGACCTTGCTGTTCACCGACCCCGAGCCGCGCTTTGGCCAGGCCGCGCTGGTCGTCGGCGAGCAGCTCTATGCGTGGGGCTGCGAGAACTCGCTCTACCACCCGTGCGTGCTCGCCCGAGTCGAGCTCGACGCGGTGTTCGAGCGCGACGCCTGGCAGTTCTGGACCGGTCGCGCGTGGAGCTCGAGCTTGGCCGACGCAGTCGCGACGATCGAGGCCGCCATGATGTTCTCGGTCCACTACAACCCGCACGCCGATCGCTACCTCGCGTTCTACGGCGAGCGCGAGGCCGGCGAGATCCTGCTGCGCACCGCCGAGCAGCCCGAGGGACCGTGGTCTTCGCCAACCTCGATCTTCACCGCCGGGGCTGCGATCGCCGACGTGGTCGCGCACTCCGAGCACCGACGCGGCGCCGGGCGGTTCGAATATCTGAGCTATCGCATCGCCGACGAATTGCGGCTGCTCGAGGTCGAGCTCGCGCCCGGTGACTGACAAGTCTGGCACAATCGTCGCGTCCAGCTCATGACCACGCGCGGGTACAGTGAGCCGAGCGCGAGCGAGCGCGAGGTGCTCGAGTCCGAGACGGTCTCGAGCGAGCAGAGCCCCGACGACGTGCTCTCGGCCCTGACCCGCAGCATCGACGCCGACACGGCCACGCTGAGCAACGCCGAGCAGCCGATCCCGATCGAGGTCTACAACAGCGGCAGCCCGATCGATCGCAGCGGCGCGCTCATTCACGGCCGCTACCGACTGCTGCGCATGCTCGGCCAAGGCGGCATGGGCACCGTCTACCTGGCTCAGCACACCAGCTTGGCGCGGACCTTCGCGGTCAAGCTGCTCAACCCTCGTTACGCCGCGCGAGCCGACATCGCCGAGCGCTTCTTGCAGGAGGCCAAGGCGGTCTCGCGCATCGAGCATGACAACGTGGTCGGCGTGACCGACTTCGGGACCACCGAGGACGGCGCGGCGTTCCTGGTGATGGAGCACCTGCGCGGCGAGTCGCTCGCGGCCTTGGCCAAGCGCGAGGCGCCGCTGCCCTGGCCGCGGGTCCGTCACATCATGACGCAGCTGTGTCGCGCGCTGCAGGCCGCTCACGACGTCGGCGTGGTTCACCGCGACGTCAAGCTCGAGAACATCCTGCGAACCGAGCGAGGCGGCGATCCGGACTTCATCAAGGTGCTCGACTTCGGGCTCGCCAAGCTGCAGACCGGCGGCGGGCTCCGTCTGACGCGGACCGGCGTGGTGCTCGGCACGCCCGATTACATGTCGCCCGAGCAAGCCCGCGGCGCAGCCACCGATCACCGCACCGACGTCTACGCGGCCGGCGTGGTCATGTACGTGCTGCTGTGCGGGCGCCCGCCCTTTCGCGCCAAGAACTTCGTCGGCATGCGAGACCAGCACCTGCTGGCGGTCCCCGAGCGGCCGTCCGTGCACGCGCCCGCGGCCGGGATCAGCGACGAGATGGAATCGGTGGCTCTGCGCGCGCTGGCCAAGGATCCGCGCAATCGCTTCGAGTCGATGGCGGCGATGAACGCCGCGATCGCGGCGGTCGGCACCGGCGTCGGACCGGTTCCGCTGCTCGAAGGCGGAGAAACGCGCGAGGATGAAGATCCGCCGAGCTTCGACGCGCTCAACGGGCTGGTCGAGCGTGGGTCGATGCTCGGCGCGTCCGGCCGAGTCTTGGCGCGCCATCGACGAGACGAGCACGCCGGCGCGCGAGCGGTCGTGCGCGAGCGGGCGCCCGCCAAGCCACGCGGGCTCTTGCTGATCGTCGCGCTGCTCGTGGGCGGCCTCGTCAGCGCCGTCGCGGCC
>DATLLB010000158.1:0-14677 GCA_035538075.1 Enhygromyxa sp. | reverse complement strand
GCTGAGCTCGAGCTCGACCGCGCGACGCAGCTGACCCGGGCGCTTCATCGCGTCACCTCCCCCAGCCAGCCGAGCAGCTCGGGCCCGAGCAACGGCAGCGCCGCGACCACGCCGTCGACCAGCGCCGCTTCACCGCGCTCGCGCAGGTACGCCAGCAGCTTGGCGCGCAGTCGTTGCTCACGCGTGCGCACGCGCTGACGACCGAGCCCGAGCGCATCGGCGGCGTCGCGCTGCGAGAGCCCCTCGACGAAGCGCAGCTCCAGCAAGCGGCGCTCATCGGGCGCGAGCGTGGCCAGGAATCCGGCCACCAGCTCGCGCACCTCGGCGTCGTGCAGCGATCGCTCGGGGCTCGGGCCGTCGTCGATCGGCGTGATGCTGGGCGCGCTCGCGGGCTCGCGATCGACCAGCGGAAACAACACCTCGCGGGCGCGATACGATCGCAGCACCAAGTTGCGGGCGATCGTGCAGACGTACGCGCCGTAGGGTCGAATGCCGTCGTAGGCCACCCGCGCGCGCGGCTCGAAGGCCCGCCGGAAGGTCTCGTGCAGGACGTCCTGCAGCTCGAAGCCCGAGCCGAAGCCGACGAAGCGATGGCGATGGCCGCCAGCCTCGAACGAGAACCCGTGGCGCAGCAGCAGCGCGACCTCCTCCGCGTGGCGCTGATAGACCTCGGTGAGCGCGGCCCGCTCGCCGGCCTTGAACCCGCGCACGAGATCCCGCGGCCATCCGTTGGGGGCGAGGTCACCTGCGCGGGGAGAAAGCTCGGGCACCGCCCTTCCCTAGCCGACCGCCTCGCGCTTGGGTTGGCCTCTTCGCAAAAATTTTCCTGTTCGCAAGATCGCCCGCCTACGCCGTCCCCGGCGCCCTCGTGGGCATCATGGGCTTCGTGCGCTCGCGGCCGCGTGCGAGAGTGGTTGGCAGTGGACACCCAAGCCCAACGCGAGGCCGCCGCGCTCGGCGTGGAGCTCGAGGCCAAGCTGCTCGAGCGCCTGATCTACGAGTGGAAGTCGATCAACTTCACGTACTTCGAGGAAGCCCTGCGCCTGCCCGTCCTGCACCTGTCCGACACCCGCACGCGGCTCGGCCAGTGGCACGGTGAGCTGCGCAGCCTGGAGATATCGCGACCGCTGGTGCTCGAGCGCCCATGGCCCGAGGTCATCGAGGTGCTCAAGCACGAGGTCGCGCATCAATATGTCGACGAGCGCCTCGGTGTCGCCAACGAGCCGCCGCACGGGCCGACCTTCCAGCGCGTGTGCGAGCGACTCGGCATCGACGCGCGCGCGACCGCGGTGCCCGACGCCGCGACGCCGTCCGAGGACGACCCCGCCGCACGCACGATCGCCCGCATCCGCAAGCTGCTCGCGCTCGCACAGAGCCCCAATCAAAACGAGGCCGAGACCGCGGCCACCGCTGCGCGACGATTGATGCTCAAGTTCAACATCGAGATTGATCAGACCCGCACGCACGAGCATGTGAATGGGCGCGGCTACGGCTACCGCCACCTCGGGCGCGGCTCCGGGCGAATCCTCGAGCACGAGCGGCGACTGGCCAAGATCCTGATCAATTACTTCTTCGTCGAAGGGATCTGGCTGCCGATCTATCGCCCGCTCGACGGCAGGCGCGGGACCGTGTTCGAGATTTGCGGGCTCGAGGCCAATCTATTGATGGCCGAGCATGTGCATGAATTCCTGACTGCGACCGCGGAGCGGCTGTGGTCCGAATATCGGCGGACCGGCAAGAGCACCTCCAACCGCGATCGCCAGGCGTTCCTGGCCGGGGTCATGCGCGGGTTCGAGGCCAAGCTCGCGGCGCAGAGCGCTGAGTTTCAGGAGCAGGGATTGGTGTGGGTGCCGACGCCGGATCTGCACGAGTATTTTCGCAAGCGGTATCCGAAGACCACGATCGTGCGGCGTGGTGGAGCGAGCCGCAACGAGGCGTATGCGGAGGGCAATCGGGTCGGGAAGAACATCGTGCTCTCGCAGCCGGTGGCCTCGGGCTCCAGCGGCGGTCGGCCGAAGGCACTCAAGGCCGGGGGCTGAGTGGCCACATGGGCGACATTTAGTGCCTGCGAGCTCGTGAGTCTCCGCGTAGGCGCACGGAGAGCCCGAGCGAATCTGCTCGAGGTCGACCCGTCCACCACGCATGCGTCGCGCCTCGATCACCTTGCTTCCGTTCACGCTGTTATCGACATTGGCTTGCGAAAATAACGCATCGCCCCAGGGTGGCGACGATATGGCGAGCGAAACGGCGGGCGATGGCGACGGTGATCCGAGTGGTGATGGCGATGGCGACGGTGATCCGAGTGGTGATGGCGATGGCGATGGCGATGGCGATGGCGATGGCGATGGCGATGGCGATGGCGATCCCGACGTGGATGGCGACGGCGATGGAATCCCCGACAGCCAGGACAATTGCCCCGAGGATCCCAACCCCAATCAGCTCGACTTCGACGATGACGGGTCCGGCAATGTCTGTCAAACCAAGTCCTTCTCTGGCGCCGGGTACGTCGACTCCACGCTGGTGATCTCATCGGCGCTCGGCGATTGCGAGGTTCCGATCGAGTTCTACATGTACAGGGGCCTAATCAGGGTAGCAATCGACGACGAACCCACGTCCGCGAGCATTCGCATCAGCAAGGATTTCCACAGCATCCAGGGACAATGCTCGCTCGGCGAGCACCATCTCGCCATCAACATCCACGACACCAACATGCTCTTCATCGCGCAGAACGACCCGTACCAGGTGCCGCACTCGCTGGCCGACCACGACGCCCGCATCATCTCCGGCGAGGCCGACGGCACCGCGCCGCTGCTGGTCAACGGCACGTTCGAGGCTCAACTCGACGGCGGGCCGGTCGAGTCGACATTCATGAACCTCATGGGCCCGATGCCGCCGGTCGTCATCGACCTGTATTGGGACGACCAGGTGGGCTTCACGGGCACGCTAGGCTGGGACGATCCGGAGGCCGTGATCGCCAGCCAGCAGTTGCCGCTCGCGGGCGGCATCATGGCCGAGGTCTCGCTGCGCGGCGCCGTCGGCAGCTTGGAGCTTGACGGTTGACGGAGCCTTGGGACGGTCACGTGCGCGAGTTTTCAGAGGACTGACACCAGCACCAGCCCGGCCGCGCGCTCGGTGTCCAACACGACCGTCACCCCCGGCGATACCGCGAGCAAATACTGAAGGATGTAGCGGCGCCCGACGACGTCGTAGCCGTCGATCGCCGTGATCACGTCGCCGACCTCCAGCCCCGCCGCCGCTGCTGCGCCACCCGGCTCCACGCTGATCACCCGCGCGACTTGATCGGCTTGGTCGCCGACGTGATCCCAGCGAACCAGTCGAAACCCGAACGACGCCGCCGGCTGATCGGGGCTCGAGCGTCGCGTGGGCACGGCGATGTCGCCCAGATCGAGCGGGACGCCCGGATTCACGGTCACGGTCACGTGCGCCTCGGTCAGATCGGCCGGGCGCGCGTGGAGGTTCTTCGGAATCACGTGCAGGGTGACCCGTCCAGGCGGCGGATCGGAGACCAAGAAGCGCCCACTCGAATCGCTGACGTTGCGTGCGTCGTCGTGGACGTAGCGACTGCGCAGCTGAGCGTCGAGGGCGGTTGCGACGACGCGAAAGTCGGCGAGCGGCTCGCCGGTCTCGAGCCGAACGACGCGCCCGGTCAGCTGCGTCAGGTCGTCGAGCGTGACGTCGCCCGCGTCGTTGTCCCCCACGGCGACCTCGGCCTCGACCGCGCCTGCGCCGTTGCTGGCCTTCACGCGCACCTGATAGCGGCCGATCGGCAGGCCCTCGATCGACCATTCGCCTCGGGTCCGCAGGAACACCTCGCGGCGTCGCACCGGTGCGTCCGTGCGCGCGAGCTCGACGACGAGCAGATCCGGGGCTGAGGCGTCGCTGCGGTAGTGGGCACTGCCTCGCAGTCGGCCGACGTCACGGATGACGAGCTCGACGTGGTCGCCAGGCGCGACGCCGGCCAGCGCCGCCTCGCCGCCACCCCGGACTCGAGCCTCGAGCGTGAGCTCGCCGGCCGACAGCCCGCGGATCTCGAAGCTGCCGTCGACATCCGTCATCCGCGGCGCACACCGACCGCGGGACGCAATGGCGTCCGGCGGCGGAGCATTCGGCTTGGCGCACACGAATGCGGCCGACACCGGCTCGCCCTCGCTGTCGACGACGAGCCCGGTGATCACGCCGTCCCACGCGGCGACGACGAATTCCAGCTCGGTCGCTTCCCCGCCCGCGACGCTCGCCGACGCCGACGCGGCCCCACCATCGGGAGTCGTGAGCGGCTGCCCGCCCTCGGCGAGCACGTCGACTTGATAGCTGCCGGGCGGCAACGCGGCGAGCTCGTAGCGTCCCTGCGCGTCGGTGAGCGTCTCGCCTCGCCAACGCCCGTTGACCGAGCGGCGATGCGCGAGCACCCGCGCCGAAGCTACCGGTCGCCCGTCGGGCTCGACGACCGCACCGCTCAGCGATCCGCCTGCTCGCAGCGCGAGCACGAACGAGTCGTCGCGCGGCAGCGTGATGCGAGCCTCCACGTCCTCGGGAAACCAACCCGGCGCCACCCCAGTGACCACGTATTCCCCTTGCTCGAGGCCCGAGAGCTCGACCTCACCGTTCGCGTCGGCGACGGCGGTCGCTACGGGCGGCCCACCGCGCGCGGGAATCAGCGCAACCACGGCGTCGACGAGCGGCTCGCCCTCGCCCACGACACGACCACGAATGACGAGGCCGCGCTCGACCGTGAGCTCGAGCGACTCGCTGTCGCTGGCTTCCCCGCTCAGCTCGACAACCGGCGCACCCGTGAGCCGATGGCCCTCGCAGCGCACGTCGACTCGGTAGCGACCGGCGACCGCCACGGACAGCTCGACTCGCCCATCGACATCGGCGGTGCCCGACAGCCGACGTCCGACATTCTCGTCCACGAGCGAGACCACGGCGCCTTGGCAGCCTCGCTGATCCTCCGCGATCACCACCCGGGCTCGCACCATCGCCCCGCGATGGATCAGGATGTCGACGCCCTCGGTGCGGCTGCCGAACTCGACCAAGACGCCGCCCTCGCTGGCGCCCTCGCCCCACGGACCTTGGCTGCTGAGCCCGAACACGCCGCCCGGCAGCCCATGCAGCGCGTAGCGTCCTTGCGCGTCGCTCCGGGCTCGATACTCGGGACCGTCGTCGTCGTTGCGTCGAGCAGCGACCAGCGCGTCGGAGATCGCCGCGCCAGTCTCTGCGTCGAGCACCCGCCCGGCGATCACCGCCTCGGGCAGCAGCACCAAGCGAACCGGTCCGCTCGGCACGACCAGCTGCTCGCTACCGCTCGCGTAGCCGTCGGCTTCGGCCTCGATCACGACGTGCCCTTCGTTCGCCCACAGCTCGAACTCGCCGCCAGCCGCCGACACACCCGCCGCCATCGCTGCACCGCTCGCGTCTTCGACTCGAACCAACGCGCCCTCGATCGTCCCACCGGTCGCGTCCTCGACGACGCCCGCGACAAGAACCCCGCCGCGTCGCAAGATCACCTGCACTCGGTCCTCGCGTGGCAACAGCTCGCCGAGCCGAGGCACCACCGCGGGGCGATGGCCTTCAGCCGAGACCGCGATCCGCCAGCGCTCGTCGGCGGCCAGCTCGAGCGCATCGACAAACCCGCTCGCGTCCGTCGTCTCGCAGCGCTGCGCCGACACCTCGCGGCCCGGCACCAGCAGGCACACCTTCGCTCCGACGATCGGCTGCCCGGACTCATCGACCACGGCGACGGACAAGCGCCGCAGCTCGGACGGATCGGCGACCGCACGCGAGGGCACCTGCACGACGCGCGGTGTCGTGCTCGATGCGCTCGGGCCAGCGTCTGCCTGATTCGGAGCCCGTGATCGGATCACGATTCCCAGCAACACCAAGCCCAAGATCGTGCCGACCACCAGCAACCATCGCGTCGCCGATCTCGCTCGAGGACGCTGACCCATGAGCCGCCGACGTTATCACCACTGGTCTGCAATCTCGTCCGACGCCGCGCCAGCGGCGCGACCTCGCGTTCCGCCGATGGGCACCCTCTCCCCACCCGTCCGCGAAAAGCCCGATTTGCGCCGCCGAGCGCGTGGAGTATCGTGCGCGCCATGACCGAGACCGGCATCAAAGCGCAGATCGACCAAGCCTTCCGCAAGGCCCGCCTCGAGCGTGACGAGCCCACGAAGACCGTGATCGGCATGCTCAAGAACAAGGTCTTGACCGAGCTCAAGTCCGGCTCGGGGGCGGTCGAGAACGACGAGCTGTGGCTGGCCTCGATCGCTGCGTACGCCAAGCAGGCCCGCAAGACCATCGCCGAGCTCGAGCCGCTCGGCGAGCAGGCTGCGGAGGCGCTGGCCGAGGCTCGCTTCGAGCTCGAGTTCTGCGAGCGCTTCCTGCCCAAGAAGCTCGACGCCGAAGCCACCGAGGCGCTGGTCCGCAAGCTCGCGCAGGACAACGGGATCACCGACAAGAAGCAGATGGGGCGGTTGATGGGGTTGCTGATGAAGAACCACAAAGACGAGGTCGACGGCGAGCTCGCCCGCCAGGCGGCCGAGAAGGTGCTCGGCTGAGCGCGCATGCTGGCGCCGAAGGACAAGCCCGAAGTCGACGAGCCGATCACCGACATTGCCAAGACCTACTGGGAGTACCTCGGGGTCTACTGGCAGGACATGCTCGGTTACGGGCTCGCTGCGCTGGCGATCGCGCTCTTGTGGAGCGCGGTGGTCGGGCGGCGACGCGGCAGCGAGCCGTGGGTCGGTGAACGCTGGCTGCGGCTCGCGGTCGTGATCGGCCTGATCGGCCTGGGGCTGTGGCGCGCGTACGAGCGCGCGACCTGCTTCGATGACGCGTACATCTCGCTGCGCTACGCCGAGAATTTCGTGGCCGGCAAGGGCCTCGTGTGGAACGAGGGTGAGTACGTCGAGGGCTATACAAATTTCTTGTGGGTGATGGTGGTGAGCCTGTTTCTGTGGATCACCCCGCTCGAGGCCCCGCTGATCGCCGTGCTCGGATCGATGCTGGCGTTCGCGGCCAACCTCTGGGTGGTCTGGCGGATCAGCCTGAAGATCGCCCCGCCCTTCCACAGCAAGGCGTTCGCGTTTCCGATCGCGGTCGCGTTGCTTGCGGTCCAGAGCACGTTCACCGACTACGGCACCAGCGGGCTCGAGACCGCGTTCGCGAGCTTGATGGTCAACCTCGGGGTGCTCGCGCTGGTCTGGGAGGACTCACCGCGCGCGACCTTCTGGGCTGGGTTTTGCTGGATCATGGCCACGCTCACCCGGCCCGATCACGCGCTGTTCTACGCGATCGGCTCGGCGGTGGTGTTCGGGGTCTGGGTGCTACCCACGTGGCGCGCACGCAAGCGTGGCCTCCGAGCGATCTGGCGCGAAGGCCTGCTGCCGATGTTCAGCTACGCGGCGCCGTTTCTGATCTGGCTGATCTACTCGGCCTGGAAGCTGCGCTACTACGGCGAGCTGCTGCCCAACACCTACTACGCGAAGTCGGCGTACGACACCTACTACTCGCAGGGGCTGGTCTACGCGGCCAGCTTCCACCTCGCCAGCCACCTCTGGATCGTGATCATCGCGGTGTTCCTGCTGTGGCCGTGGCGAATGCCCAGCAACACGCCCGGTCGGCGCTTCATGGCCTTCGCGGTGCCGGCGATCCTGGCCTACGAGTGGTACGTGGTGCGGGTCGGCGGCGACTTCATGTACGGCCGCTTCTATGTCTCGCTGATCCCGCTGATCCTGCTGAGCGGCGAGCAGGTCGTGCACGAATTCTCGCTGACCCGGGCCGCACGCACGCAGGCGCTCGCGCGGCTGCGGACTCCGTCGGCGACCGAGGCCGAGGCCGAGGCCGAGCTGCCCAAGCCGAGCCGTGACTCGCTGCGCGCCGGGGCGCTGGTGATGATCGCGTTGATGGCCGCGAGCGCCATCGGCGTGCAGATGATCGCGCCGCGCAAGACTCGGTGGAAGCTGACCGACGAGTCCTCCTACTACCCGATCGCCGAGTGGTCACCGATGGTGATCGACCACGCCAACTACCGCGTGGGCGTGATCCTCGGTCGCGTGCAGGCCGGGCTCGCCGAGCAAGGCCTCGAGCCGCCGATCATCGCGACCGGCGCGATCGGCCTGCTCGGCTACTACTCGAACATGCCGCTGATCGATCGGCTCGGGCTCACCGACGCCACGGTCGCGCACAAGGAGATCGAGAAGCGCGGGCGTCCGGGCCACGAGAAGTGGGCCGATCCCGAGTACATCCGCGAGCGCGGCGTCCACTTCATCCGCGGCGGCGGCTATCCCAGTTGGTTTCGCGCCTACGGGACCATTCGCTGGGCCACGGCGACCGGCGGGCGACGCTGGTACATCCTGAAGTACGACCGCGAGTTGATGAATGCGATCCGCGAGGTCGACCCCGACGTCTGGTTCCACGACTTCGAGGTCTACATCGACCGCTACATCGCGCGGATGCCCAACACGCCGGCCAAGAAGGTCCGCAAGGAGTGGGACTGGTTCAAGAAGTATTACTTCGACCACAACCACGACCCCGAGCGGCGCGAGGCCTTCACCACCTACTTCCAGTGGGTCCGTGAAGGTCGGCAGCCACGCGACCTGCTCAAGGAGGGTCGCTGGGACGAGTACAAGAAGCGCGGCTCGCTGGCGACTCAGCGCGAACGCGAGCTTCGGCAGGCCCGATCCGAGCGCCAGCGCCTCGCCAAGGGGCTCCCCACGCGGCAAGAGCCGGCGACCGCGAAACCCAAACCCAAGCCGCAACCCAAGCGCATCAACCCGGCGCCGACCGACGGTGACGACGATCTCGTCGAGCCGGCCGAGGACGACGCCGCCGAAGATGACGACGACGCGGCCAAAGACGACGACGCCCCGGCCGAGGACGACGCCGCCGAAGATGACGACGCGGCCGAAGACGACGCAGCCTGAGCTCCAGCATGGCCTCCTACGATCTCATCCTCGTCGGCACCAGCTTCGCGTCTTCGTTCTTTCTCTACGAGTACCTGCGCGGGGCCAAGCCCAACGCGAAGGTGCTGGTGCTCGAGCGCGGCCGCAGGCGCCCGCACTCCGAGCTCGTGCAGATGCGCTTCGATCTGCGCAAGATCGGTGACCGCACCTATCGGCGCGCCGACAAGAAGCCGTGGTGGTACGCGCCGACCTTCGGCGGCACCTCCAACATGTGGTACGGCAACACGCCGCGGATGCTGCCCGAGGACTTCGAGCTGCACAGCCGCTACGGCGTGGGCATGGACTGGCCGATTCGCTACGACGACCTCGAGCCGTTCTACTGCGACGCCGAGCACCTGATGACGATCGCAGGCCCCAGCGATCACAGCCCGTTCCCGCGCAGCCGCCCGTACCTGCACGCCGCCCACGAGCTCAGCAACCCCGAGAAGCTGCTGCTCGAGCGCCACGGCGACGACTTCTACGCGTGCCCGACCGCGCGCGCGAGCGAGGCCCCGCGGCCCGACGTGAAGACCGATCGCGCGCCGTGCTGCGCCAGCTTCGTCTGCAACTTCTGCCCGATCGACGCCAAGTTCACGGTCCAGAACGGGCTCGCCTATTTGTACGACGACCCGCGCGTCGAGCTGCGGCTCGGCGCGGTGGTCCAGTCGGTGACCTCGGCCGACGGCGTCGCAACCGGGGTCGAGTGGCTGCAAGAGGATCCCGAGCTGCACGGCCAGGCCGAGGCAATCAAGTCGCGCAAGGACATGTCGGCGACCGCCGAGCTGGTCGCGCTCGGAGCCAACGCGATCTTCAACCCGCACATCCTGTTGCGCTCGGATCTCGACGACGGCGTGGTCGGCCGCTACCTGCACGAGCAGGTCGGCGTGGCCGGCTTCATCCACTTCGACGGCGACAGCCCGGCCAGCGAGGTCGGTGGCTTCAACGGCGGCACCAGCTGCACCGGCCACCACTATCGCTTCGCTCGCGGCGAGCTGCGGCGCGAGCGAGCGGCGACGCTGCTCGAGACCTTCACCCGCACGTGGCTGCGCATCGAGAAGGGCAAGTGGCGCCACAACATGCGGGTCACGGGCGTGATCGAGGACATCCCGGCCGCCGAGAACCGTGTGAGCGTCGATCCCAAGGATCCCAGCAAACCGGTCACGCACTACCGCTCGCACGGCGCCTACGCTCAGAAGGCGGTCGACAGCTTCAAGCAGGATCTCGAGGTCATGTTCGAGGGCCTGCCGGTCGAGAAGATCACCGCTGGCGAGCCGCGCGAGAGCGAGGGCCACATCCTCGGCACCGCGCGGATGGGCAGCGATCCCGCGACCAGCGTCGTCGACGGCGATCAGATCCACCACAAGCTCCGCAACCTCTACGTGCTCGGTGGCAGCAGCTTCACCACCGGCGCCGTCGCCAACCCTTCGCTCACGATCGCCGCGCTCTCGCTCCGCTCGGGCCGGCGGCTGTTCTCTCGACCATGACCGACGCGCAACCCAAACCGACGCGAAGGAGCTTCCTCGCGCTGACGGCCGTCGGCGCGACCGTGGCCGCAGCTGCCGGCGGCGTGACCTGGTGGGTCAAGCACCGCGGCGAGCTCGAGGAGCTCGAGCCGCCCGAGCCGATGAGCGAGACCGGGGCCAAGCTGGCCGCGCTGCTGATCGAGCGGCTCGACATGCTGAAGCTGCCCGAGGCCACGGTCTCGAAGTGGGTCAACCGCTACGAGAAGCACGAGGGCCCGTGGAAGGGCAAGAAGGTCGCGCGCAAGGATCTGCAGAACTTCCTGCTCTCGACCGATCTGTTCCCCGACGGCGACGACAGCAAGCCGCTGCGCTTCGTCAGCTACTACGATCCGTACATCAGCGTTTGTTATAACCCGATCCGCTTTGCTGTTTAGTGGTTCGGGACCGCCCCGGTCCCGAACACACCCCCAAAAATTGCTCCGCAATTTTAGGGGACCCCGACGGATCTGCTGCGGGCCAAGTGCGGACCATGATTAGTGGTTCGGGCCACGCTCACTCGCGCGTGATCGTGATGGTCTCGATGCGCGGCCGCTCGCCCGCGAGCGTGCGGGCCTCGAGCGCGCGCACGAGCAGCGGATCGCCGCAGTGGCCGATGATCGTGTAGCGGCCGTCGAGCTCGCGCAGGACCTCGGTGGTGATGAAGAACTCGGCCGCGCTGGTGTTGGGCCGGCCCTCGTTGCCGAGCGCGAGCACGCCGGGTCGATCGAACGCGCTGCCGATCGAGGGCTCGTCCTGCAGGCGAAAGCCGATGAATCCGCTCTCGCCGAGCCGACCGCCCTGCACGAACTGCCGCTCGTACGCGCGATGGAAGCTCAGGCCGTCGTAGTAGGGCCGGGTCACCCAGGTGTTGGTGTCGGGATCGAGGAAGGGTCGAACGCCGCGGGCCAAGCCGACGAAGGTCGCGACCGAGAGCGGCGCCACGTCGGCGTGCAGGCTGCAGTGGATCGGCCCTTCATCGGTGACGATGATCGCGTGCAGCTGGCCGCTCTCGGGCAGCCCGGCGACGGCGTCGGCGAACGGGAAGCGTCCGCGATGGGGATCGCCGGCCGCCGCGTTCTCGGCCGCCAGCGTCGGATCTTCGGGCGGCAAGCTGCCGGGGGCGCCGGGGTCACAGGCGAGCAGGCAGCAGATCAGGCTCAGGGCAGCCGAGCGGCGGGGCGTCACTGTCCGAATGGTCGCACGCGGACAACCAAGCTCGAATTGAACACTTGGCTACCCTGCGCATTCGTATTGAGATTCAATCCGTTCGTCGGCCGCGCGCGGCTTTCGAAGTCATCACTATCACGCCCGAAGATTTGTAAAGCTTCACTGCGCTTCAACAGGCAGATTGACCAATGACCGCCAATTGCCTGGGCGCGATCCAATGGCCAGGTTCGTCGATTCACGAACGGGAGTACGCTGATCGCGTGGGCCTGGACGAGCTACACGAGGCCGCGCGCGCGCGTGAGCCCGCGGCCTGGGAGGCGCTGGGGCGGGGGCTGTTCGACGAATTGCGCCGCTTCTTCGGCAACTGCTTCGATCGTCACGCCGCCGAAGAGCTGGCGCAGACGACCATTCTGGTGGTCATTCGCAAGCTCGATCAATTCGAGCCGAACGGCCCGCACGCGTTCCGGAACTGGGTTTTGGCGATCGCCGGTCGCCAAGCTCGAGTGCATGCGCTGAGGCCCAGGCGCGAATGGGCGCGGCGTAGCAAGCTCGACGCGAGCGCCAGCCCTGCCCCCTCCAACCGGTTTCCAATCTACACGACGATCCTCGACGATCCGATGGACGAGCTGCTACGTCGCGAGCGGCTCGAGCTGATCGCCGAGTGCCTGTCTCACCTCCCGGACGCCCATCGGCGCGCGCTGGAGAGCGACCTGGCCGGCGACGACAACCGTGACTTCGCCGATCGTGAGGGCATCAGCGTGGGCGGGGCCAGGGTTCGTCGCCACCGCGCGCTCGCCCAGCTGCGCCGACTCGTGGCTGCTCGAGCGACGCCGAATGATCTTCGTCAATGACGACAATCCATCTGTAACGCATTCCCCGCGTCGTGCATGTTCGGCCATGTCGGCGATCAACTTCGAACCCATCCTCAGCCGAGCCGAACGGCGAGCAATCGTGGCCGTGCTGCGGGCTCACCCGGAGTGGACCTTGGGCCAGGTCTGCAGCCAGCTCGAGCGCGACGCCCCGATTGCCGCGACGCTGAGCAGGCTGACGCTCGGCGAGCTGCTGCTCTCCGATCCCGACCTCGACGCGATCGAGCGGCCGCCCGACGGCGGTCCACCGCCCGACCGCGGCCGTCTGGAAGCGGCGCGGCGGCTGGCTGGCGCGCGCTTCGACGAGTGCATCTGCGAGGTGCTGGCCGAGGCCGACGATCATCCGGTCGGATCTTCCTACTTGCTCGCGCGGGTCGGGGGTCCGCGTTGGAAGCTCAAGACCGCCCTGCGGCGGCTGATCGCGGCGGGCACGATCGAGCGCAGCGGCACGACCAGCGGCACGCGTTATCGCCTCAAACAACGGTTGGTCGAGTCATGAGCGAGTACGCCCGCGAATTCGGCAAGCACGTCCGTAGCCTGCGGCGCGCTCGGGGGGTCACCCAGGACGCGCTCGCGCACCGCAGCGGGCTGTCGGCCGACACCATCCGCCGCATCGAGCACGGCAGCTTCTCGGCCAGCATCGACACGCTGCGCAAGCTCTGCGGCGGGCTGGGCGTCGCGCCCAGCACGTTGTTCGAGAGCTTCGAGCTCGGTCGCACCGACGAGCGGCGGGAGCTGTTCGATCTGATCTCGAGTCGCGGGGCCCACGAGCTGGTGCTCGTGGCCCGCGTCGTGCGAGTGCTGCTCGACGAGCTCGACGTGCTCACGACCCGAGGTCGTTAAAGCCGCTTGGCCAGCTGATCCTCGTAGAGCGAGGACGGCTCGAGCGTCGCGCCCATGTCGACGCCCTCGACCCAATCTTCGGGCTCGGTCCCGAGCGACGCGAACAAGATCATCCCGTCCTCGAGGTGCCACAGCACCTCGGGGCCGTCGCTGCCGATCACGTAGCCCCAACCGAACTGGAACGAGCGCAGCACCCCGCCGCCCTGCACACGCCAGAACACGTTCTGGGTCGCGCTGTGGCCCGCACCGCTGGAGAAGCCGATCCGGTTGACGCCCTGCCAGCCGTCCTCGACCACGCAGCTGTCGATCAGGTTGGCCATCGCCAGCGAGTGGTGAAATTCGCTGTAGCCGAGCTGGCCGCCCTGCTCGCTCGAGTTGTTGAACGCGATCCCACCTTGCGAGTGATTGCGCAGCCAGACGCAGCCGCTGGTCCCGAAGTCCCAGTTTTGGATGAAGTTGTGCCGGCCCTCGAACGCCTGGCAGTCGCGCACGAGGATCTCGTTGCTGCGGGTGATCTCGAACAGGTAGCCGTTGCCTCCCTCGCCGCGGTTCTGCGGCTTGGCCATGATCGACTCGGCGATCGTGATGCGCTTGCTGGCCTCGACCAAGATCCCGCCCGAGGCCAGGTGCCGCTGGTGGCCGTCGTCGTTGTCCGACATGAAGCTGTGCACGCGCCGGACCCAACCATCGGCGACGCTGCGCAGCGCGATCGCGTGGGACTGATCGGTGGCCCACGCTGCGTCCCAGTTGACCGTGGTCGAGATCGCGAGGTCCTCGATGCCGACCTCGCGCAGGTAGCCGGCCTCGACCCGCAGGCTGGCTTGATCGCGCAGCAGGGCCGGATAGCGCAGCGGTACGTCGACGGTGATCCGACAGCCGCGCGCGGAGCATTCGATGGCCTCGATCGCGCGGCGGAAGAACGGCCGCCACTGGCCGTTGAACGCCATCCAGGTGCCGGTCATACCGTGATCTTCGACGAACTCGTCGGTGATCACCCAGCCGATCGCTACCGAGTCGCCGACGCTCAGGCCGGCCGCGTCGGCGACCCAGACCTCGTGCGCGAGCGCTTGGCCGTCGTCGATCAACGTCAGCTCGAGGCCGTGCACGAGCTGGCCGCGAACGTCGAGGTTGGCCCGACCCGTCATGTCCTGCTCGCGGGTGAACCACACGAAGGTCTGCTCGGGGCCGGCACCGCGGATCACCAGGTTGCTGGACGTGACCGCGAGCAGATCGTCGCAGCGGTACGAGCCCGCCGGGATCGCAACCACACCGCCGCCCGCTTGCGCGACCGCGTCGATCGTCGCCTGGATCGCGCTGGTGCTGTCGCTCGCGC
>DATLLB010000157.1:0-3180 GCA_035538075.1 Enhygromyxa sp. | reverse complement strand
GCGCAGCGTCGCGATCGAGGCCCAGGCGATCTTGTGGGGCGCGCCCCGCTTCCTGCTCGCACTCGTGCTGCCGCGTGGTCGCGATCCCCTGCCCGCGAGCGCGCTGAGCTACGCGCCGTGGTTGGTCGCCAACCTCGAGCTGCGCGAGGCTCCCGGCGGGCTCGGGGCCGCGCTCGCGTGGGACAACGTGCCGGTCATCGAGGATCCGCGCGCGCGAAACCTCGGCTACGTGGTCGCCACGCACACGCAAGATCGCTTGGCCGCCCACGAGCCCGGCGTGGTGATCACCTACTACGAGCCGCTCACGGCCGACGACGCCGAGGGCCTCGCCGCCGCGCGTGCGCGCCTGCTCGGCAGCGACGCGCGCCACTGGTCCGAGCACGTGCTGCGCTCGCTCGAGCGGATGCACCCGAGCATTCGCAAGCAGCTCACCAACATTCACGTGCACCGCTGGGGACACGCGATGATCCGCGCGGTCCCCGGCTTCTTGTTCGGCGACGGACTCGAGCTCGCCCGTGCGCCGATCGGTCGCGTGTTTGCGTGCGCGACCGATGTCGGCGGGCTGCCGCTCTTCGAAGAGGCGTTCTACGCTTCGCTCGCGGGCGCGGACTGGGCGAGGGGGCTGGTCGGCTAGTCCGCGCCCGCGAGGTTGCGGGGGCCCGTGGCGTGCGAAGCATGTCATGGGCAATGGGGGAGCCAGGTAGGACGCCCGGCACATCGCCGGGCGTCCTACGAGGAGTCGGTCCTGGGTCGGTCTGGGGTCAGTCGCAGACTTGCTTCTTGTCCTCGCAGCAATCGCCGTACTTCTGGCACTTGGCGTCGCACCAGCAACCGTCGGGGCTCTTGCCGCCGCACGATCCTTCGCAGCTGCCCCCGACGTCCTCGTCTTCGTCGTTCACGCAGACCTGCTCATAGTCGCCGCAACAGTCACCGTACTTGGAGCACTGGTCGTCGCACCAACAGCCGGCGTCGCTCTTCTCGCCGCAGTTGCCCTCGCACGAGCCGGAGTCATCGGGCTCGTCGGGATCGGGCTCCGGCTCCGGCTCCGGTTCGGGATCGGGATCGGGATCGGGATCGGGCTCCGCCCCGCAAGGCACGAAGCAATCGACCGAGCCGACGTGCGAGTGCATGCTCGACTTGCTGTTGCTCGAGAACTCCGTCATGTCGTCCTCGACCGACGGCGCCATGATGTAGGGCGCGTTCTCGGAGTCGTGCTTGGCACCGAAGTTGTGGCCGATCTCGTGAGCCACGATGATCGTCGAGGCCTTGTCCTTGCCGAGGTAGTTGCTCACCCCCGCGCCCTTGCTGGACGAGCAGGTCGAGCCGATGAAGGCCTTGCCGACGGTACCGGAGCTGGTGCGGCCCAGGAACAGGTGGGCGAGCCCGACCTCGGGCAGCTCGCTCTTCTTGAAGTCCGAGAACTGGTCGAGCGGCGTGCTGCCGGTGTTCTTGTTGTTGAACGACGGGCCGCCCGAGTTGGCGAAGGTCTGGACCTGATCCACGACGAACCCGTAGTTGAGATCCGCGCGATAGATGCCGTCGGTCTCGTTGATGCGCTTGAGCATCTCGTTCTCCGAGCCCGAGGCGCCGCCGAGCTTCGACACGTGGGTGTGATCGGCGACCAGCGCGATGTCGATCTGCATGCAGCCCTTCGCGGCCGCCGGCTTGCCGGTGATATCGGTCGCATAGGTCGCGTGCGCGGCCTCGGCGTCGGCGCTGACGCAGGTGCTCTTGGCGTGGCTCGGGGAATCGACATAATCACCGATCGCCGCGGGAGCCATCATGATCTCACCCGCACTAGATTCGCGCACATCCCACAAAGCCTCATCCATATAAATGAGACCCTCGAAGCCAGAATCCGACACGCTGACGCGGATCCACGAATTCGGATCGCCGACCACATACCCGCGGTACGGCAGCTCGACGCCAGCCTCCTCTGGTGACATCGTCACGCCGTCACGCACAATCACGGCATCGCGCGCCAGCAGCTGGGCATTGGGGATCAGCGCGAGCTCAATCTGCTCGGCTCCCGCGCGGAAGCGAATCTTCGCATTGTCGACGACCACTTCCGAAAGCACCATGGGCTGCTCGATCGCCGCGAGCCCCTCGTCAGCAGCCACCTCGTCGTTCTCCGCATCCTGACATCCAGCGACGTGAATCGCAGGCGCCATTGTCACGGCGATTTTGAAGGCACGCGCAATCACGCGTAGCTTGGCACCTGGGAGCACAAAATGATTCCCCTGACCGCGATTCCTCATGCCTCGGTTGTACCGATTCGATCGCTACATAGCAACGAGTATTGTCATGGGATTGATTCACAACAAATACAGGCACAGCGACCCATCAAATGACCGAATGGCCAATTGCAGCAATGCCAATTGGCCCTTCGCACATATCCCAATTCGCTACACCGATTGGCGACGAAGGCGGTCGCCGACCGTGAGCACTGCACATCGGGCCAGAGCGTCGGCCGGACTCGACAGCGCCTCGCGCACGCGCGAAGCTACCGCGGCCGTGACCGACCGCCGCCCGCCGTTCTCCAAGATCCTCGTCGCCAACCGCGGTGAGATCGCGATCCGAGTGTTTCGAACCTGCCGCGAGCACGGCATCCGCACGGTCGCGGTGTACAGCGACGGGGACCGGCACTCACCGCATGTCGCGGCCGCGGACGAGGCCGTGCACATCGGCCCGACCCCCGCGGCCGAGAGTTACCTGCGCGCCGACAAGATCATCGCGGCGGCCAAGCAGACCGGCGCCGAGGCCATTCACCCCGGCTATGGCTTTCTGTCCGAGCGCTCGAGCTTCGTCGCCGCCTGCGAGGCCGCGGGCGTGGTCTTCATCGGACCCGGCACGCACGCGATGGAGGTCATGGGTGACAAGGTCCGCGCGCGCAAGGCCATGCAGGCGGCCGGCGTGCCGCTGGTGCCTGGCCGCGAGGATCTGGCCGACGCTGAAGCGGCCCTCGATGCCGCGCGCGCGATCGGCTATCCGCTGATGCTCAAGGCCTCGGCTGGCGGCGGCGGCAAGGGCATGCGGATCGTCCATGACGACGCGCAGGTAGCTCTCGGCGGCCGGGGTCGGGCCGATGTGCACGGCCTCGTCCGCGGCCGCGACATGCGGTGAGTGCCGGTCCCCGTCGCTGTACACCGCGACCGTGCGGATGCCGTGCTCGCGGCAGGT
>DATLLB010000156.1:0-2851 GCA_035538075.1 Enhygromyxa sp. | reverse complement strand
CACCGACACTGCGCCTGCCCGGGTGCTCGACGTCCTCGACGTCTCGACCGGCGACGGCGACGGTGAGCTCGTCGAGATCTTCCTCGATCAGACCCCGTTCTACGCCGAGAGCGGCGGGCAGATGGGCGACACCGGGTCGATCGAGTTCGCCAGCTCCGATCAGGGCCCCGGCAGCGACGCGAAGCTGATCGTCAAAGACACCAAGAAGCCGACCGGCGGCCTGCATGTGCACGAGGCCGTGATCGAGCGCGGGGCGCTGCGCGTGGGCGATCGCTATCGCCTGAGCGTCGACGTCGAGCGCCGCGACGCGATCCGCCGCAACCACTCGGCCACGCACCTGCTCCACCATGCGCTGCGCGACGTGCTGGGCAAGCACGTCACGCAGAAGGGCTCGCTCGTCGCCCCCGATCGGCTGCGCTTCGACTTCGCCCACCCGCGGCCGGTCACGCCCGAGCAGCTGCGGGAGATCGAGCGGCGCGTCAACGCGATGGTGATCGCCAACGCCGACACCGGCACCGCGGAGATGAGCCTCGACAATGCCAAGCAGGCCGGCGCGATCGGGCTGTTCGGCGAGAAGTACGGCGACGAGGTCCGGGTCGTGACGATCGGCCGCACCTCGGTCGAGCTGTGCGGCGGCACGCACGTAGCCCGGGCGGGCGACATCGGGCTGTTCAAGATCGTCAGCGAAGGCGGCATCGCCCAGGGCGTGCGCCGACTCGAGGCCGTGACCGGCACGGGCGCGGTCGCGTGGGTGCAGCACACCGCCGAGATCGTCGACAAGGCCGCGTCCGAGCTGCATGCCCGCGACGCCGACGATCTGCTGGTGCGGCTCACCAAGCTGCATGAGGAGCTCGCCGCCAAGAGCAACGAGGTCGCCGAGCTGAAGCGCAAGCTCGCGACCGGCGGCGGTGGTGGGGCCGCGGACGAGATCGTCGAGGTCGCCGGGGTCAAGCTGCTGGTCCGCAAGATCGGCATCGCCGACCCCGACATCATGCGCCAAGCCGCCGACACGCTGCGCGATCGCTTGGGCTCCGGCGTGGTCGTGCTCGCGGCCGAGCGCGACGGCAAGGCCAACCTGCTGGTCGCGGTGACCAAGGACCTCGCCGGCAAGAAGGTCCACGCGGGCAAGCTCGTCGGCGCGCTCGCGGCCCACGTGGATGGTCGCGGCGGCGGGCGACCGGACCTCGCTCAGGCGGGCGGGCCCAAGGCGGCCGGCATCGACGCTGCCGTCGCCGACGCCCCACAGCAGCTCGCGCTACAGCTCGCGTGATCGCGTGATAAGGTGATCGCCATGGAGCTCGCCGAGCTGCTCGAGCGCGAGGGCGTCGACCCTGACGAGCTGATGACCTGGGCTCGCCGACGGGCCGACACGCTCGTGGCGGGGATCGTCGCGGACCAGCTGGGCGAGCCGTTGCTGCGTCTGTTGACCGGCGACGGGAGCATCGACATCGCGGCCGTGCCGGTCATGGCGGAGCCGGTTGCCGAGCTGCCCGTGCCGGTCATGGCGGAGCCGACCGTCGACACGGTGGTCGACGCCGAGATCCAGGAAGACACCGTGGTGGAAGCGCGACACGAGGTCGAGTCGTCGCCGATCACCGTGGACGAGCTGCCACCGCCACCCGATCCGCCGCAGCTCGCCGAGGGCGAGCCCGAGCCGCTGCTCGAGACCTTCGACACCGGGCCGATCGATCTCGAGACGCCCGAGGCAGCCGCGCTGATGGCAGCCACGCAGGCGCCCGAGTCGGAGTCGCCGGTCGAGGCCGTCGAGGAGACTCAGGCCGAGCCTCCGGCCGAGGACGAGCTCGAGGAGATCGAGCTCGATGAGCTGGTCGAGATCGCCGAAGACGAGCTCGAGGAACTGGACGAGATCGACGAGCCCGAGAGTCCTCTACCTCCGCGCCGACCTCCGCCGCCCGAGCCCGCGCCGATCCGCACGGGCGACACGGCCTCGTTCGCGGTCGTCGATCAAGCCCCCGTCCGGACCGGCGACACCGCGGCGCACAGCGTGATCGCGGGTGGCGACGACGAGCTCGAAGACGTCGACCTCGACGCTCCACCTGCGCGTGCAGGCGGCGACGACGACTTCGATCTCGACCTCGACAGCGATTGACGTCAGGGCGTGTAGTACAGGGCGTTGTTCCAGATGAAGGCCGTGTGCCCGCCCGGCGCCGAGCCGATATAGCAATTCGCGCCGTCAAACACTCCTACAGCACATTGGTTGCCGGCGGTCTCCTGCACGTACCAGCTGTTGTTGTGCACGAAGCTGGTCTGCCCCGGCGGGAGCGCTGCCACGTAGCAGTTGGCGTTGTCGAACCACGGCGTGGGCCAGGGATTGGTCGACCACCAGCCGACGGTCCGGCAGTCTGCAATGCGAAGATTGAACCAGTAGTCAGTGCACTGGCCGCCACCATTCAGCTTGATCCTGCCCGAGTAGACGGCGCCCGGCGCCGCATTGGCGGGCGCCTGCAGGGTCAGATTGAAAGTGTCGCCGGTCCGGCCCGGAAACGGGTACCAGCCGAGGTTGGCGGAGGACGACGCGACGACGGCGTAGGGAGAATAGGTCCGCTTGATGTTGAACGACGAGAAGTGCGGCAGGTAGTTTTGGATCAGGTCGAAGTCGTAGGTGCCAATCGCAGCCGCGATGCCGATTTCGGCCGTGCCGATCTTCTGATTGTTGGCGAGCACCTCGCTCGGACCCCACACACTGCACCACGACTCCTCCTCGGTGGTCTGCTCGTTGGACGCGGCCTCGAGCTCGAGCTCGACCAGCTCCGAGGGCATGTCGCCGAGCATGGGCTCGCTGTCGTCGGAGCCGAGCTCGAGCTCGTCCGCGCTCGCATCGTCGGCGAAG
>DATLLB010000155.1:0-5791 GCA_035538075.1 Enhygromyxa sp. | reverse complement strand
GCTCGTCAGATCGCCCGAGCTCGTCGCGATCGTGACGCCCCCGATCTCGAACCGCAGGCTGTAGTAGGAGCACACGCCGAAGAACTCCCAATCGGCGTCGTAGAAGCCGACCGACAGATCGACGTCGGTCCGCTCGCCGCCCTCGCGCTCGCACCAGTGCAGGAACATCCGCACGAGCTTGCCGGGCGGCACATGGATCTTCGATCCGCGCGGCAGGTTGACGGCCGACGGTGACGCCGTGCGCTCGTTGAACGGCGCGATGATGTCGCGCAGCGCCTCGTCGACCACCGCGGTAGGAAAGCGCGGCTGCGTAGCGAAGCGACGCAACAGCTCGCGCTCGATCGGCCGACGAGCAGCCTCGATCACCGACGCGGGCAAGGTCGGCCGTCGATCGGAGGTGGTCACACCCTTGCTGACGCCCCCCTTGGGCCAGAACATGCGCCGCTTCGCTCGCTTGGCTCGCGTCGGCAGCACGCCGTACAAGGTCAGCAGCACTGGCGTCGAGAATGCGTCGACGTGCGCGACGAAGCCCTCGACGATGCGCGCGACCGCGGCTGCTTCGTCGCCGGCGACCCGCAGCAGGTGATCGAAGCGGCGCGCGAGCTCGCCGGGTCGCATGCGCAGCAGCTCGAGCATGGTCTGGCTGTCGCCGGCCGCCGCAGCCAGCTCGAGCCGCGCGTAGAAGCCATGAAAGGTCTCCGCGCGCTCGCCCTCGGGGTTGCGCTTGCGGACGATCCGAAACGCCCGCGCGACCTTGGGGAAGCGCTTGGCGTACTCGCCCGGGTGCAGAAACTCTCCGACCCACACCCAGTAGGAGCGGTGGCGCAGCATGTCCTCGATCAGCGCGTTCTCGTCGAGACCGTCGAGGATCGACAGCAGCGCGCGTCGTGTCGCGCGGGCGAGCTTGGCGACGGGGAACCGCTTGACCGTGCGCGGCTTGGCGACGCGGTAGGTCGTGTCGCGGTAGCGGCTGCTGATCGCAGCGCCGACCGAGGCCGACCACGCCGGCCACCACGGCGCGTCGACGTAGCGCAGCTCTTCGTAGTCGTAGATGATCGCGCCTTGCAGCGCAGCGTCGGCCCCCGACACGGTGGCGATCAGCCGCAGCACATCGGTGGCCGTACGCAGGTGCTCGCGCGCGACCGGCAGCACCTGCTCGGCCGGGGCGTGCATGATCAGCCGACCGAACACCAACGCGACGTTCTCCCGCAGCGGCACCTTCTCGGGCACCCAGCCCAACACCTCGAGTTGGTAGTCGTCGAGCAAGGTCGTGAAGTCGAGCTTGTCGTCGGGATTGAGCGCCTGCGTGCGCGCGCAGAAATCCTGAAACTGCGCGCGGGCGCTCGCGTCGAGATCCTCGCCGAGCTCGAGTCGCTTGAAGCGGACGGTCTCCTTGGGCCGCGATCGCAGCTCGCTCGGCTTGAAGAACGGCGAGCTGCGATCGACCACGCGATTGCAGATCGGGCACGCCGAGTAGTTCGAGCCGTCGAAGCAGACGTCGCAGACCACGTGCTCGCACGGCCGCAGCACGTGGGTGTTGCCCTCGCCGTCGCACCACAAGCACGGCTGATCGGGCGCCTGGATGAAGTGGACGAGCACGCGCCGAAACCACAGCGCCGCGGTGTCACGCGGGACTCCGCGCGGGAAGTGGCGAAACAGCGGCAGGTGGCGCTCGCTCTGGCCCAGCTTCGCAGCCAGGAACGCCACCGTCTGCTCGCGCAGCTCGGCGAGCTGCGGCGTCGACAGCTGCGCGAGCCCGCTGCGTAGCCGCGGCGTGCAGGCGTAGCCGAGCGCGGCGAGATCGAGCATCAGCGCCTCGACGTGCTCGGGCTTGGCTCGCCCCTCGCGATCGCTGCGCGTCGCGGGCAGGAACAGCAAGCCGCGACGCCACAAGAGCAGGTTCGAGGTCGCGCTTCGCATCGCTGCAGAAAAATCGGCAGGGAATCGCCCGAGCTAGGTACTTTGGAAGAAGTTTAGAAGGAAGCCCGGGCCTAGCCTGCCGCGCTCAGGCTAACCCGAGTCGGCTCATGCAAACAACGCGACCGTCTGCGTGCTGGTCGCGACCAACGTACCGCCCGGGCTCCACAGCCGCCCGCGCGTGTGCACCCAGCCGCCGGAGGCTCGCTCGGTCTCGACCGCGAACGCCCAGAACTCGTCGCTCGCGGCCTCGGGCGCCTCGTCGACCAGCTCGAGCATCCACGTCAGCGAGCTGGCGAGCGCCGGCTTGCGCAGCGACTGCATGGCGGGCGCCGGCCAGGCGTCGACCAGCGCGGCGATCCATGCCGGGCCGAGCGGACCTGCGACGTGCTCACGAAAGCGTATCCAGCCGGTGAAGCGCGGCTCGTCGATCCCCGATCCCGGCGGACCACCGCTGGCCCAGCGCATCTCGAAGTAGCGCGTGAACACGGGCATCAAACCAGGGATGAAGGGCATCGAGATCAACCCCTCGGGTCCGGCCAGGTTGGGCCGCGCCGCGCCTGCGATCTCGATCGCCGACGGCCGTGGGCTCGCGCAGCCGGCCATCACGATGCAGCGCACGCTGCCGTCCTGAGTCACGCTCGCGCTCGCGTGCGTGGCCGAGCGGCCGTGACGAATCACGCTCGCGCTCAGCTCGACTTCACCCGCCGCGACCGGCCCGGCGAAGCTGACCATCATCGATCGACAGCGCCGCCGCTCGTCGCCGTCGCGCGGGAGCACGGCCTCGATCGCCGCGAGGGCCAACCCCGTGATCGCGCCGCCGAAGCTCGAGCGACCTTGCCCCCAGTCGGCGGGCATGTGCGTGCGGATGATCTGCCCCGACTCGAGCGAGCTGGGCACGCGAGCCAACAGCTCGGCGAAGGTGGTGTTCGACGTCGTCTCGCTGCTCACGCGTGCACCGTAGCCCAACTGCCCCATCAAAGTTCGCGTTTGTCGCGCCACGCCACGCTCGAAGCCGCTCCGACGTCACTCCGACTCGCGCCGAAGTTGGCGAAAAAATCCCGCGATCGGTACTCTGGTTCACGAGTGCTCGCATGACGCAGCAGGCCAACACGCAGCAGGTCAATCTTCATCAACTGCTCAAGGCGATGCTCGATCAGGGCGCGACCGATCTCCACATCACCCAGGCCTCGCCGCCGATGCTGCGTCTCGACGGCCGACTGGTGCCGCTGCGCACCCCGCCCTTTCGACCCGAGGACACCAAGGCGCTCTGCTACTCGATCCTCTCCGACAAGCAGAAGCACCGCTTCGAGGAGGATCTCGAGCTCGACCTCTCGTTCGGCGTCAAGGGGCTCGCCCGGTTCCGCGCCAACCTCTACATGCAAAAGGGCGCAGTCGCGGGCGCCTTTCGCCTGATCCCCTACGAGATCCGCAGCTTCGAGCAGCTCGGACTGCCCGACATCGTGCGCGAGCTGGCCGAGAAGCCGCGCGGGCTGGTGCTGGTGACCGGGCCGACCGGCTCGGGCAAGAGCACCACGCTGGCGGCGATGCTCGACATGATCAACCGCGAGCGACGCGAGCACATCATCACGCTCGAGGATCCGATCGAGTACATCCACCAGCACCGCAAGTGCTTGGTCAACCAGCGCGAGGTCGGGGCCGACACCAACACCTTCGCGCGCGCGCTCAAGTCGATCCTCCGTCAGGATCCCGACGTCGTGCTGATCGGTGAGATGCGGGATCCCGAGACCATCGCCGCGGCGCTGACCGTGGCCGAGACCGGTCACCTGACCTTCGGCACGCTGCACACCAACAGCGCGCTGCAGACCATCAACCGCATCATCGACGTGTTCCCGCCGCACCAGCAGAACCAGATCCGCGCGCAGCTGAGCTTCGTGCTCGAGGGCGTGCTGTGTCAGGCGCTGCTGCCCAAGAAGAACGGCGGGCGCGTGCTGTGCCTCGAGGTCATGGTCCCGACCCCGGCGATCCGCAACCTCATGCGCGAGGACAAGGTCCACCAGATCTACTCGCAGATGCAGGTCGGTCAGGGCGAGCACGGCATGCAGACCTTCAACCAGTCGCTCGCCGAGCTGGTGCTCACCGATCAGATCGATCGCGAGCTGGCGCTCACGCGCTCCAGCCAGCCGCAGGAGCTCGCAACCATGCTGCAGCAGGGCAAGGGCCTCTCGCACGTGCAGCGCAAGTCCAAGAATTACTGAGAGCAGAACACGCCATGCCAGCTTGGATTTGGGAAGCTTCGACGCGCGCGGGCGAGTTCCGCTCCGGGACCATGGACGCGGACACCGAGATCGTGGTCCGCGAGAAGCTGGCCGCGCAGGGCCTGATCATCAACAGCGTCAAGAAGAAGCCGATCGAGCTCAAGCTGCCGACGCTCGGCTCGGGCGTCTCGCTCAAGGATCTGGTCGTCTTCACCCGCACCTTCTCGACCATGATCGACGCCGGTCTGCCGATCGTGCAGTGCCTCGACATGCTGTCGAGCCAGGCCGAGAACCGGCACTTCGGCGGCATCCTGGCCAAGGTCAAGGCCGACGTCGAGTCGGGCAAGTCGCTGAGCGAGTCGCTGGCCAAGCACCCCAAGGTGTTCGACGACTTGTTCTGCAACCTGGTCGCGGCCGGTGAGGCCGGCGGTATCCTCGATCTGATCTTCCGGCGGATGGCCACGTACTTGGAGAAGTCGGCCAAGCTGCGCCGGCAGGTCCGCGGCGCGCTGGTCTATCCGACCGCGATCGTGGTCGTCGGCGTGCTGGTCATGGTCATCATGATGACCTTCGTGCTGCCGACCTTCGAGACCATGTTCAAGGATCTCGGCGCCGGCTCGCTGCCGGCCCCGACCCGCATCGTGCTGGCGATCAGCCACTTCATCACCGGCAACGCGCTGATCCTGATCCCGCTGCTGGTCGCGGCCGGCTTCGGGCTCTCGGCCTTCAAGCGCACCCCGCAGGGCCGCTACCTGTGGGACAACATGTTGCTGAAGCTGCCGGTGCTCGGCAACGTGGTGCGCAAGGGTGCGGTCGCTCGATTCACGCGCACGCTCGGCACCTTGCTGGCCTCCGGCGTGCCGATCCTCGACGCGATGGACATCGTCGCGCGCACGGCCGGCAACGCGGTGATCTCCAAGGGCATCCTCTACGCGCGCGAGAAGGTCTCGCAGGGTATGGACATCGCCTCGCCGCTGCTCGAGACCGCGATCTTCCCTCCAATGGTCGTGCAGATGATCGGCGTCGGCGAGCAGACCGGCGCGATGGATGACATGCTGCAGAAGATCGCCGACTTCTATGAAGAAGAGGTCGATGCTGCGGTCGCGGCCATGTCGGCGATGCTCGAGCCGCTGATCCTCGTGTTCCTCGGGGTTGGCGTCGGCGGCATGCTCATTGCGATGTACCTGCCGATCTTCGACGTCGCGGGTGGCATCAAGTAAAACGCCGTAAACACAACGGATCACCCATTCGCCCGCTCTGTCGATTGGCCGGGCGAGCGGGTAGAGTCGTTGGATGCGCAGGAATTGGTGGATCGCCTCGGCATGGTTGGTCCCGCTCGTGTCGTGCACCGACGATGTGAGCGCGTTTGAAGACGAGCCGCTCGAGTGCGTCGGCGGTCAGTTTTGTCCGGAGGGCGAGGTCTGCGTCGAGGGCTTTTGTGTCCCCTCGGGCGATGAGACGGGACACGGTGATGGTGACGGTGATGGTGACGGCGACGGTGACGGTGATGGCGATGGCGATGGCGATGGTGATGGCGATGGTGATGGCGATGGTGATGGCGACGGTGACGGTGACGGTGACGGTGATGGCGATGGCGAGCCGGAGGAGTACGCGTGCATGAACCCCGTGCCGATCCTGCAGGCCGACACCGAGCT
>DATLLB010000154.1:0-3714 GCA_035538075.1 Enhygromyxa sp. | reverse complement strand
GTGCGTGCTTGCTCCACCGCGATCGCGCTGGTCGGGAGCGTCACGCTGCTGCTGCACGCGCGCACGCTGCAGCGCCTGCTGTTGCCGCTGGTCGCCCTCGCGGCCGGCTCGATGATCGGCGGCGCGCTGTTTCACATGCTGCCGGCCGGAGTCGCAGCGCTCGAGTCCGAGTTGCTCGCTCACGTGTGGGTGGCGGTCGGCTTCGTGCTGTTCCTCGTGCTCGAGCTGCTGCTGAGTCGGCTGCACTGCCAGCGCCCCGACTGTCCGCCGCACAAGCCCGTCGGTCACCTGATCCTGATCGGCGATTCGATCCACAACTTCACCGAGGGACTGGTCGTCGGTGGGGCGTTCGTGATCGACACCAAGCTCGGCATCTCGACATGGTTGGTCGCGGCCGCGCACGAGATTCCGCAGGAGCTCGGCGACTTCGGCGTGCTGCTGCACGCCGGCTGGCGACGGTCGCGGGCGCTGCTGCTCAACCTGCTCTCGGGCCTCGCGTTCGTGCTCGGCGGCGTGTGTGCCTACGCGGCCTCGCTGCGCTTCGACGTCGACTTCTTGATCCCGCTCGCGGCCGGCAGCTTCTTGTATGTCGGCGCCAGCGATCTGGTGCCCGAGCTCGTCCAGCGCGGCCGCGTCGGCGAGACGCTCGTGCGGTTGACCGCCTTCGTGGTTGGGCTCGGTCTGCTGCTCGCGCTGCGCGTGTATCTGGAATGATCCTGGGAATGATCTGGACCGTGGATCAGACAAATTTGCGCGCTCGCTCGATTGGATGCCCGCGTGCGCGGCAATAACCTCGCAACCGTGATTGCAGATCATGAGGTCGGTCGACGAGGCCGCGGTGAGGTCTCGTCGACGCTGCTGACCCTCGGCCGCACGCACGGCGACCTCGGCAGCGAGCTGCTCGCTCCGTTCGGCGCCGACGAGAGCGGGACTCGCTTGCAGCTCGACGCCGGCCGCTACGAGCCGCTCGAGCCGCTCGGCAGCGGTGGCATGGGTGTGGTCGAGCGCGTCTGGGATCGCGATCTGATGCGCAACCTGGCGCTCAAGCGGCTGCACCCGGAGCGCGCCAACGATGGGCTCGCGCTCCGGCAATTCCTGTGGGAGGCGAGGATCACCGCGTACCTCGATCACCCGCACATCGTGCCGGTCCACGACCTCGGCCTCGATGGCGACGGCGAGCTGTTCTTCACCATGAAGTTCGTGCGTGGGATCTCGCTCGAGCGGCTGATCGAGGCGCTGCGTCGGGCCGATGCGGTCGATCGCAGCCGCGAGCTCGCGCCGGCCGACGCTGCGATCGCCAGCGAGCATGGCAGCGAGAACCGACGCCTGCGGCTGTTCCTCGATCTCTGCCAGGCGATCGCCTACGCGCACGAGCGTGGGGTCCTGCACCGCGATCTCAAGCCGGCCAACGTGATGATCGGCGAGTTCGGCGAGGTGCTGATCATGGACTGGGGCCTCGCGCAGCCGCTCGACGGGCCCGCCGGCAAGCCGCTGCTCGAGCTGCTGCCCGCCGCGCTGCGGGCCCGCCAGGCTCGCCATCCCTCGGGCACGCCACGCTACATGTCGCCCGAGCAGGTGCTCGGCGAGCCGCTCGACGAGCGCTCCGATCTCTACGCGCTCGGCGTGCTGCTCTACGAGCTGATGACGCTGCGCTCGCCCTACAGCGCGACCGATCTGACCGGCGTGCTCATGCAGGTGGCCGAGGGCGACGTGATCCCGGCCAGCGTGGTCAACCCCGATCTCTCGCCCTCGCTCGCGGCGATCATCGGCGAGGCGATGGCCAGCGATCCTGCGCGACGCTACCCGAGCGTGCGCGCGCTGATGGAGGACATCGAGGCCGTGCTCGACGGGCTCACGCCGCGCGCCGAGCAGGCCTCGCTCGCAACTCGATTTCAGCGCTACTACATGGTCGAGGGCACGCCTCACGCCGCGCACCTGCGGCTGATGGATCTCGATCTCGCGCTCGCAACCGGGGTCCTGGTCGGGCTCACGACTGCGAGCGTCGTCGCGGTCTGGCAGGGGTTGCTCGGCGCGACCGTGCCTGCCGTGCTCGCCGGGCTCACGCTGCTGGTCGGCTACACGCCCACGCGCGCGGTCTTTCGAGCGATGCGCTCGGGCGTGCGGACGCTCGATCGGCTGCGCGCCGATCAGCGCTGACGCTCGGCGAGGATGTCGAGCTCGCCGTTTTGATAGGCGGTGCGGTAGCGGAAGCGGCGGAGCTTGCCGCTGGTGGTCTTGGCCACGCTGCGCTGGGGGATCAGCAAGACGCGATCGAGCTCGAGGCCGTGCTCGTCGCGGACGAGCTCGAAGATCCGCTCGCACAATTGCTGGCGTGCTTCGTCGGAGGCGGTGCGCCGACCGGTCGCGGCCACGCACGCGAGCAGGCGGCCGGATGCGTCGTGCGCCCAGAAGGCGACGCACTCGGGCACCAATGGTTCGGCGCCTTCGCACAGGCTGCGCTCGATGTAGTGGGGCTGGTGCGTGCGGCCGTCGATGACCAGTAGATCGGCGAGCCGACCAGTGCCGTAGAGGTCGCCCTCGGACACGAACCCGGAGTCCCCGGTCCGAAACCACGCGAGCACCGGGTCCTCGTCGCGAATACGGGCGGCGAAGCGCTCGGCCGAGAGCGTGGCGTCGCCCCAGTAGCCGCGCCCGACCGAGGGCCCGCACAACCAGATCTCACCCTGCTGTCCTTCAGGCAGCCGCGTGTGCGTCTCGGGATCCACAATCGCAACCTGGTGCTCGCGCATCGGCGTGCCGCACGAGACGTAGGGTCGTCCACGGGGATCTTCGTCCGCGACCGCCTCAGCGCGACCGTGCTGCAGCGCCTGCTTGTCGAACCACCGGATCTTCGGCGCCGCCTCGAGCGCTTCGCCGCTGACCATCAGCGTGGCCTCGGCCATGCCGAAGCAGGGCATGAAGGTCTCCGGTCGAAAGCCACACACGGCGAAGCGCTCGCAAAAGCGTGCGATGGTGCTGGCCCGCAGCGGCTCGGCGCCCGAGACGGTCAGCCGCCAGCTCGACAGATCGAGCCGGGCGAGGTCTTCGTCGCGCGCTCGCTCGACGCAGAGATCGTAGGCGAAGTTGGGTCCGGTCGAGACCGCGGCTGCGAACTTGGAGATGGTCTCGAGCCACGCGAGCGGCCGTCGCAAGAACGCGGTGGGCGACATCAGCAAGCTCGTGCCGCCGTGGTAGAGCGGGTAGAGGAGCGCGCCGATCAGGCCCATGTCGTGATAGAAGGGCAGCCAGCTGACGGTCAGCGCACCCTCGGGCTGGGCGAACTTCTCGTGCGCCAGCCGTTGATGCGCGAGCAGGTTGTCGTGGCCGATCATCACGCCCTTGGGCGTGCCGGTCGAGCCCGAGGTGTACTGCAAGAACGCGAGCTCGCGCTCGAGCGCGTCGGGGCGGACCCACGCATCGGCCTCGTGAGCGTCGGTGCCGATGCCGTCGGTCGCGACGATGGTCAGCGCCGCCGGATCGCGGGCCTCGGCGCGCGCGAACTCGACGGCCGGCGCGAGCTCGCGGGTGGTCAGGATCAGCGTGGCGTCGGCGTCGCGAATGATCGCGGAGACTCGCGGCATGGTCTTGACCGCGCGCTGCTGGTCGGGCGGGAACGCAGGCACGGCCACGATCCCCGCGTACAAGCAGGCCAGGAACACCGCCGTATACTCGAGCCCAAACGGGTAGAGCAGCAGCGCTCGATCGCCCGGCTTC
>DATLLB010000153.1:0-18539 GCA_035538075.1 Enhygromyxa sp. | reverse complement strand
GGCGATCACCGAGCCGGTGAAGGTGATCGAGCCGATGAACACGTCGACGAAGATCTCGAGCTCGTGGACCAGCTTCTCGCTGCCCTCGAGGTGATGCAGCGGCGCCATGTAGCTCGACAGACCGACCAGCACCGCGGCGAGGCCGACGAAGCTGTGCAGCACGGCGACCAGCTCGGGCATCGAGGTCATCGCCACGCGGGCGGCCATGGTCGCGCCGATCACCGCGCCGATCAGCACGGCGCCCGCGAGCACGCCGAAGCCCGGCCCGTCGAGCAGGAACGGGACCGCGCTGTTGAACCCGCCGAGCGTGTAGGTAGCGGTCGCGCCGATCGCGAGCAGCATCCCGACGATGCCGTACAGGTTGCCGCGACGCGCGGTCTCTTGGTTGGAGAGGCCGCCGAGCGAGAGGATGAACAGAATGCTCGCGGCGACGTAGGCGATGGTGAGGAGTCCGGCAGGCAGCATCGTCGGGCGACCTCTAGCGGTGGAACATCTTGAGCATGCGCTGGGTGACCAAGAAGCCCCCGGCGATATTGATGGTGGCGACCAGGATTGCGATCGCGCCGAGGATCACCGAGGGCTCGCTGATCGGTCCGCCGATCTGCAGCATGCCGCCGATGATGATGATCCCGCTGATCGCGTTGGTGACCGACATCAGCGGCGTGTGCAGAGCCGGGCTGACGTTCCAGATCACCTGCCAGCCGATGAACACGGCGAGGATGAAGACCGTGAAGTGGTCGAGAAAGTCCTCGCCGCCGCCCCAGCCGACGCCGATCAGCGCGAGCCCGCCGAGGATCAGCCACAGCGGGTTGCCCTGCTTGCCCGCGCTCGCGCCGTGGCCATGGCCGTGACCCTTCTTGGCCGGCTTGGGCTTGGGCGCCTCGGCGATCGCAGGCTTGGGCGCGGCCGGCTTTTGCTCGGCGGGCTTGGTTTCGGCGGGCTTGGCCTGCGGTGAGGGCTCGATCTTCGGCGGCGGCCAGCGCAGCTCACCTTGGTTGAGCACCAGAGCACCGCGCACGCACTCGTCGTCTTCGTTGACGCGGAAGTTGGCGGCCCCGCCCATGTCGTCGAGCAGGTGGTAGAGGTTGTTGCCGTACAGGTTGGACGCCACGTTGGGCATCCGGCTCGGCAGATCGGTGTAGCCGATCAGCTTGACGCCGTGCACGGTGACGACCTGATCGGGCACGACCAGCGGACAGTTGCCGCCGCGCTCGGCCGCGAGGTCGACGATCACCGAGCCCTCGCGCATGTTCTGCAGCGCCTTCTCGGTGATCAGGTAGGGCGCAGGCTTGCCGGGGATCAGCGCGGTCGTGACGATGATGTCGGTGTCTTTGGCGAGCTCTTCGAACAGCGCCCGCTCGGCGTCCATGAAGGCCTCGGACATCTGCTTGGCGTAGCCGCCCGCGCCGGTCCCATCTTCCTCGAAGTCGACGGTCACGTACTCGGCGCCCATCGACTCGACCTGCTCCGCGACCGCAGGCCGGGTGTCGAACGCACGCACGACCGCGCCCAGACCTCGCGCCGCACCGATCGCCGCGAGCCCGGCCACGCCCGCGCCGATCACCAGGACCTTCGCGGGTGGGACCTTGCCGGCGGCCGTGAACTGCCCGGTGAAGAAGCTGCCGAAATTCTGCGCCGCTTCGATCACCGCCCGATAGCCGGCGATGTTCGCCATCGACGAGAGCGCGTCCATCTTCTGCGCCCGCGAGATGCGAGGGATCGAGTCGACCGCCAACACCGTGGCCTTGCGCGCGGCGAGCCGCTCGACCAGCTCCTGGTTCTGCGCCGGCCAGAGGAACGAGATCAGCACCTGTCCCGCGCGCAGCAGCTCGGCCTCGTGCTTGGCGAGCTCCGGATGAAGCATCGGCTCGCGCACCTTCAGGATGATGTCGGCCTGCTCGTACAGCGCCTCGGTGCTCGCCACGACCGTGCAGTTGGCCGCGACGTAGAGCTCGTCGGAGAAGTCGGCCTTGGCCCCCGCGCCGGACTCGATCAGCACCTCGAAGCCCAGCTTCTGCAGGCGCTTGGCCGTCTCCGGCGTGGTCGCGACGCGCCGCTCGTTGGCGAAGACTTCTTTGGGGACGCCTATTTTCATCGCGTTTCCGTCGTGTTTGACCGGTCTCCAAGGCCGGTCGCGCGTTGCATCAGTATCACGAAGCGGGCCTGCTTTTAACTGCACGGGCACCGATTCGGCCGCCGCGGTATTCACGCGAAACACACGTCCTGTTACAAGCGGGGTTGATGGCCGACGAACGCGAGCTCACCCACTTCGACCGCTCCGGCGCCGCGCACATGGTCGACGTCTCGAGCAAGGCCGACGGCCCCCGCATGGCTCGCGCGCGCGCGCGAGTGGTCATGGCTGCGGCGACCCTCGCGAAGATCGAAGCGGGCCAGCTCGGCAAGGGCGACGTGCTCGGCGTTGCGCGGCTCGGCGGCATCACCGGGGCCAAGCAGACGGCCATGCAGATCCCGCTGTGTCACCCGGTTCGGCTCACTGCCGTCGACATACAGTTCGAGATCGATCGCGCGTTGCCGGGAGTGATCGTCGAGGCGACGGTCGAAGCGGTGGATCGCACCGGGCCCGAGATGGAGGCGATGATGGCTGCTTCGACTGCGGCGCTGACGATCTACGACATGTGCAAGGCGATCGATCGCGAGATGGCGGTGGTCGAGCTGGTGCTGGTCGAGAAGCGGGGCGGCAAGTCGGGGCACTGGACGCGGTCGGGATGAGCGAGGTCTGGTACGTGTTCGATCCCAAGCATCCGCGCCGGACCGAGCAGATCATCGCGCGGCTGCAGGTCGAGGACTCGACGTTGCTGGTCGAGCGGGGGGTGTGCTTGCGCGAGTGGGAGCTGGTCGAGCGGCGTGCTCTGGCCTCGCCGCGTGCGGCTCGATCGGCGTTGGAGGCTCGGCTGGCCGACGCGAGCGCGCGCGGGCTGGCGATCGAGACCGACGACGTCAGCGTGATCGGGCGGCTGAGCGCGCGGCATCCCGAGCTCGAGGGGCTGCTCGCGGCGGTCCAGCTCGACTCGCCGGACGGGCGCGAGCTGTTGCAGGTCTACGCCGATTTTCTGCAGGCTGAAGGAGATCCTCGCGGGATGCTCGCGAGCTTGCAGCTGCGCAACCTCGATGCTCGTCCGTGGTTTGCGGAGCACATGACGTGGTGCTTCGGGCGCTTCACGCCGCTCGTGCAGCGCTCCAACAAGGACCAGGGCAAGCTGATCAGCGCGCGGTGGTTTGGCGGCTGGATCACCCACTTGTGGCTATACGTTGCGAGCGGTCGCTTCGCCGACGCGCCCGCGCCCGAGCTGTCGGATGTGTTGCGGCTGCCAGCGTGTGCGAGCTTGCGGCGGCTGATGGCGCCTTCGCAGCGACTGCCCGACGCGCCCGAGCTGTCGTGCCGCGCGAGCCTGCGTTGGTTGTGGACGGCGGGCTTCTCGACCAGCGCGCTGACGCTCGGCGAGCTGCCGCGGCTCGAGCACCTGAGCCTCTCTCGTTGCCCGCGCTCGCTCGACGTGCGTGCGCCCAACTTGCGCTCGCTGGGGTTCACCGACGCTGGGCTGCCTGCGATCGCCGAGCTGCTCGACAGCGGATCGGTCGGGCCGCTCGAGCGGCTCGAGTGCGAGCTGCCGCGTGAGGACGTGGACACGGCGGAGCTCCGGGCGCTGCTCCGCCACGGCGCGCTCGCGTCGTTACGGGCGATCTCGCTGAGCCGAAGGCAGCGTCGTTACTACGAGAGCAAGCTGCCGCTGCGCGAGTCGGTGCTCGAGCTGCTGTGCGCGGATCCGCTGCTGCTGCGGCTCGAGCTGCGCGACTTCACCGGGCTGACGCTGCAGGGGGAGCAGCGCGAGCGCCTGCTGGCTGCGTTCGCATCGGCGCCCGGACGGACGGTTGCATGAGCGAGGTCTGGTATCTGTTCGATCCCAAGCATCCACGCCGCGCCGCGCAGGTGCTGCAGCGGCTCTGGGTCGAGGACTCGACGCTGGTCATCGAGCAGGGGACCTTCGCCAAGTGGGAGCCCGTCGAGCGGCAGACGCTGAGCTCGCCGCGCGTCGCTCGATCGGCCCTCGCCGCGCAGCTGGCCGACGCGCGTGCGCACGCGATGGCGAGCGAGACCGACGAGATCGTCGTGATTACTCGCTTCAGCGCGCGGCATGTCGAACTCGAAGCCGCGATGGCTGCGGTCGCCGAGCTCGACTCGCCGGACGGACGCGAGCTACTGCAGATCTACGCGGACTATCTGCAGTCCGAGGGCGATCCGCGTGGAATGCTCGCGAGCATGCAGCTGCGCAACCTCGACGCGCGCGAGTGGCTGGCCGAGCACCTCGCGTGGTGCTTCGGTGGCTACGCGCCGCTCGTGCAGATCAAGAACAAGAAGAAGCAGGTGATCTCGGTGCGCTGGTTCGGGGGTTGGGTCACCGAGCTGTGGGTGCACGCGACCAGAAATCGCCGCGCCGAGGCGCCCACGCTGGCGAGCTTGTTGCGGCTGCCCGCGTGCGCGGGCTTGCGTCGCTTGTCTGCTCCGGCGCTGCGACTGCCCGAGACGCCCGAGCTGCCGTGCCGTGCGAGCCTGCGGTGGTTGGCGATCGACGGCTCCTCGCGCAGGCCGCTGGCGCTCGGCGAGCTGCCGCGGCTCGAGCATCTGACGCTCGATCGAATTCCACGTGCCATCGACGTGGTCGCGCCCACCTTGCGCTCGCTGGAGCTGCTCGACGCCTCGTCACGCTCGGTCGTCGAGCTGCTCGACAGCTACCCGGGCGCCCCGCTCGAGCGGCTGGCGTGCGAGCTGCCAGCAGCCGACCACAGCGCGAGCGATCTCCAGGCGTTGCTCGAGCACCCTGCGCTCGGCTCCCTGCGCGAGCTGTCGCTCAGTCGCAAGGGCGAGCTTCGCTGGATGTACGAGTCCTGTCTCAGGGTGCTCTGCGAAGCTCCGTTGCTGCAACGGCTCGAGCTGCGCGACTTCTCGGGGCTGCTGATTCGGCCCGAGCAACGCGAACGCCTGCTGGCTGCGTTCGCATCCGCGCCTGGCAAGACGCATGTCAGAGCCGCACGATCGTGACTGGTCATGCAGCGGATGAGCATGGACAAGCCCGAGCTCGTGGCGGCGATCCAGGCGGTCGAGCAGCTCGACTCGCCCGACGCTAGCGAGCTGCTCGAGGTCTACGCCGACTTCCTGCAAGCCGCGGGCGATCCCCGAGGCACGCTCGCGGCCTTGCAGCTGCGGAACATCGATGGTGGCAAGGCCGCGGACGCGTGGCTGGCCGAGCATCGCGAGCAGATCTTGGGACCCGTCGCCAAGCTCGTCCGGCGCCCCGTGGTGTACGAGCACTGGACCGCCGGTTGGATCACCGAGTTGAGCGTCGACGCGTCGCCGCGGCATCGCGAGCGCGCGCCCGATCTCGAGGTGATGCTGCGGCTGCCCGCCTGTGCGTGCCTTCGTCGACTCGATGCCCACTGGCAGCACTGGCCCGATGCCCCCGATCTGCCCTGTCGCGCCAGTCTTCGCCAGCTGGCGATCGCCGCCAAGTCGAGCGACCCGCTCGACTTCGGCGAGCTCCCGCGCTTGCAGAGCCTGACGCTGCATGGTTGCCCGAGTTCGCTCGACATCGTCGCGCCCAACCTGCGCTGGCTGGGCTTCGCCCGCACGCAGCTCGGGCCGATCGGCGAGCTGTTCGACGCGGGCTGCACGGTCGAGCGCGTGAGCATCGAGATTCCGTGGGTGTTGATCGATCCGGGTGATCTCGCCGAGCTGCTGCGGCATCCGTTCCTCGCCACGCTGCGCGAGCTGGAGCTCAGCATGGAGGAGTGGCCGTACGACGACGTGTTGATCACGCCCGCGCCGCCCGATTCGGTCATCGAAGCGATCGTCGAGGCGGCTGCGCTTCGTCAGCTGGAATTTCGCAAATTCAGCGGGCTCGGCTGCTGGCCGGAGCAGCGCAACCGAGTGCTCGCGGCGTTTGCCTCGGCACCCGGTCAAACCTATGTGTAGCTCACTCGACCGTGACCGACTTCGCCAAGTTGCGCGGCTGATCGACGTCGGTGCCCTTGAGATCCGCGACGTGATACGCGAGCAGCTGCAGCGGGACCGAGGCGAGGATCGGCTGCAAGAAGGGATCGACCTTCGGCACCAAGATCACGTCGTCGGCGACGTCGCCGATCTGATCATCCCCCGCAGTCGCGACCGCGATGATCTTGCCCCCGCGGCTGCGCACCTCCTCGAGGTTGGAGAGCGTCTTGTGATACCCCGGCCCCTCGAGCGCGAGCACGACCACGGGCACGTTCTCGTCGATCAGCGCGATCGGTCCGTGCTTCATCTCGCCGCTGGCGTAGCCCTCGGCGTGCACGTAGCTGATCTCTTTGAGCTTGAGCGCCCCCTCGAGCGCGACCGGGAAGCTCAGGCCGCGGCCGAGGTACAGCCAGTCGCGCGCGCCGACCCAGCGCCGCGCGATGATCTTGATCGCCGCCTGCACGCCGAGCACCGCATCGATCGCGACCGGCATCTCGCGGAGGCCGTCGAGCAGCGCGACCGCTCGCTCGTCGCCGAGCGCTCCGGTCTGGCGCCCGAGGTGCACGGCGAGCATGGTCAGCATCGTCAGCTGGGTGGTGAACGCCTTGGTCGAGGCCACCGAGATCTCGGGCCCGGCGTGGGTGTAGATCACGTGCTGGGCGATGCGGGCGATCGAGGAGTCGACCACGTTGCAGATCGCGATCCCGACTGCGCCGAGCCGCTGCGCCTCTTCGAGGGCGGCCTTCGTGTCCGCAGTCTCGCCCGACTGCGAGATCGCCAGCGCGAGATCGCCGGGCCGCACGATCGGCTCGCGGTAGCGAAACTCGCTGGCGAGATCGACCTCGACGGGGATCCTCGCGAGCTGCTCGACCAGGTACTTGCCGGCCAGCGCCGCGTGCCACGAGGTCCCGCACGCGAGCATGGTGATCTTGTGCCGCTCGGCGACCGCCCGCAGATCGATGCCGCTCAGATCCGAGAAGTCGAGCGCGTCACCGTGCTGCTCGCCACTACGAGGGAGCCGACCGATCAACGTATCGCGCACCGCCCGGGGCTGCTCGAAGATCTCCTTGAGCATGAAGTGTTTGAACCCCTGCTTCTCGGCGGCGAGCGGGCTCCACTCGATGCGCCGACGCGGACGCGTGACCGCCTCGCCGGTCTTGTCGACGTGCGCGACGATCCCCGCCGGATCGACCAGCACCACGTCGCCGTCGTCGAGATCGACGACCGTGCGCGTGTGCTCGAGGATCGCGGCCACGTCGGAGGCGATGAAGGTCTCGCGCTGATCGACCAAGCCGTCGCTGCCGCCGAGGCCGATCAGCAAGGGCGACGCGTGGCGAGCCGCGACCAGCTGCTCGGGGTGATCGTCGTGGATGATCGCCAGCGCGTAGGCGCCCTCGACCTCGGCCAAGGTCTGACGCACGGCCGCGAGCAGATCGCCCTGGTAGTGCTCGTCGATCAGGTGGGCGATGATCTCGGTGTCGGTCTCGCTGGCGAACTTGCGCCCGCGCGCCTGCAGGGCCGCGCGGTGCTTGGCGTGGTTCTCGATGATCCCGTTGTGGACCACGCACACACGCCCCGCTCGCTGCGGGTGCGCGTTGGCTTCGCACGGCCGCCCGTGGGTGGCCCAGCGGGTGTGACCGATCCCCGTCGTGCCCGAGACCGGCTCGGCCTGCAGCTTGGCCGCGAGCGCGGCGATCTTCCCCTCGGAGCGACTCACGACCGTCGCGGGGTTGCGCTTCGGATCGATCAGCGCGACGCCGGCCGAGTCATAGCCGCGGTACTCGAGCCGCCGCAGGCCCTCGATGATCAACGAAGCCGCGGGGCGCGAACCGGTGTACCCGATGATGCCGCACATGGGGGAAGGTTGTAGCGGTCGCCTAGAACCTTGGCTAGCGCGACTGGGTCGCCGTTATGTCGACAAAGGGACCGCCAAATGGAGAGGCCGCCTTGCGCCGACGGGTAGGTCGGGCGCGCGGCGGCCTCTGCGATCTCGAGCGGAGACCTAACCCTTCGGGTTCAAGTCCGTGTCGTATTCGATAATTTTAGCGTCCGCGAGCTGCGGCACGTCCTTGAGCTGCTGGCGAACCTTGCTCGCCTTGCCGACGATCACGATCACCGGGATCGGATGCACGTACTTCGCCGCGGTCGCCTGCATGTCGGCGATCTGGATCTTGCGAACCTCGTCGATGTACTTGTTGTAGTAGTCGTCCGGCAGGTTGTAGGTCAGCTGGGTGGCGACCTTGCCGGCGATCTGCGAGGCCGTCTCGATCTGCAGCGGGAAGCTCAGCGCCATGTTGTCGACGGCGGTCTTGAACTCGACGTCGGTCGGATCGCTGGTGCGCAACCGCTCGATGTGGCCGAACAGCGCGTTGAGCATCTCGTCGGTCTTCTTGGTCTGCGTCACGATCGCAAACACGCCGACGGCCTTCTGCGGGGCCTGGTAGGCACCGATGTTGTAGGTCAGCTCCTTGGTCTCGCGGATGTCGCGGAACAGCTGCGAGGACATGCCGCCGCCGAACAGCTTGGTCAGCGCCGACATCTTCTCCCAGTCGGGATGGTTGCGCGCGACCGAGTTGATGTTGGCGAGCACGATGTCGGTGCTGATCTGGTTGCGGTCGACCAGGTGGACGACGAAGTCCTTGGGCACCGCCTTCTGGTAGTCGTCGCCCGTGAACGCCTCGAGCGGGTGAGCCGGGAAGCTCTCGGCCGGCTTCCAGGTGCCGAGCGTCTTCTCGATCAGCTTCTCGACCTCGGCCTTGGTCACGTCACCCGAGAGGATCAGGTAGGCGTTGTTGGGCCGGTACCAGGTCTCATGGAACTTGCGCAGATCGTCGGCCTTGATCGCGTCGATCTCGGCGTCGGTCGGGAACGGCTGCGCGTAGGGGTGACCCTTGGGGAACAGCACCAGCGAGGTGAGCCGGTTGGCCAGCGCGCCGCCGTCCGATTTCTCGCCCTGGATCGCAACCTTCTGCTGGTCGCGGAGCTTGGCCAGCGCGGCCTCGTCGAACTTGGGGTTCTGCGCGACGTCGTTGACCAGCTCGAGCGCGAACTTGAGGTTGGGCTTCAGCACGCGCGTGGCGATCGCCGAGTTGTGCTCGCCGGCCGAGCTCGACAGGCTCGAGCCGATCTGCTCGATCTCCTCGTCGATCTTGGCCTTGCTGCGCTTCTTGGTGCCCTCGCCGAGCATGTCGGCGGTCAGCCCGGCGATCAGCTCGTCGTGGATGGTGCCGGCCTTGATGACCAGCTGCACGTCGACGAGCGGGACCTCGTGGTTCTCGACGATGTAGACCGTGAGCTTGTTGGGCAGCTCGAACTTCTGCAGCTCGGGGAAGTTGACCGGGCGCTGCTCGCTGGGCGGCGGCGGATCCGGGAACACCCGCTTGGCCGTCTGCTCCGGCTGCGGATCGGTCTTGGTTGGTTGATCGGGCGGCGTGGTGTCGCCGGTGCCCTTGTCGCAGGCGCCGAGCCCGAGCGAAGCGAGCAACACGACGCCAGCGGTGATGCTGATGAGACGATGATTGCGAATTTTCATGGCGGCGTTCCTCACTTCTCAGGCTTGGCCTCGGCAGTGGCCGCGGGCGTCTGTCCGACCTTGCTGGCCGGGACCAGCTCGTAGAAGATCCAGTTGTCGTTGATGTACTCGGCGGCCACGCGCTTGATGTCCTTCGGGGTCACGGCGCGGTAGCGGTCGAGGTCGGTGATCACGTGCTTGGGGTCGTTGTAGAACAGCGCCCCGTCGGCGATCGCCGACGCGCGGCCCGAGTTGGTCGCGAGCGTCGACACGCGCTCCATCAGCTGCTGGTTGATGGCCTTCTCCAGCTCCTTGGCGGTCACGCCCTTCTTGGCCACCCGCGCGAGCTCCTCGCTGAGCAGCTTCTTGACGCCGTCGAGGTTCTTCTCGCCCTCGGGCGTGGGCACGCCGAAGAAGATCATCCCGCCCGCGTCGCGGAACGCGAAGATGTGCCCGCCGCCGGCTCCGGCCGTCCACTTCTTCTCGTCGGTCAGCTTCTTGGGCACCGGTGCCGACTCGCCGCCGAACAGGATCTGCCCGAGCAGATCGATCGCCGGGCGATCGGGGTGCTGATCGCCGACCGTCGGCCACGCCCAGATCCACTGGGTCTGCTGGGCCTTGTCGTCGCCGACCTGCTTCTCGATCTTGCGGCCGCGGACCATGTTGCTGGGCGGCGGCGCGGGCTTGTCGGCGCCGCGCGGGATCCCGCCGAAGTAGTGGGTCACGCGGTCCTTGACGGTGTTGAAGTCGACGTCGCCGACGATGACGATGACCGCGTTGTTGGGCACGTAGTAGGTCTTGAAGAACTCCTCCGCGTCCTTGGCCTCGGCCGCGTTGAGATCCTCGAGCGAGCCGATCGGCATGTGGGCGTAGGGCGTGCCCTCGAACAGCTCGGCGACCAACGTCTCGAATGCTTTGAAGAACGGCTGGTTCTCGGAACGATCCTTCTCGGACTTCACGGCCGAGCGCTGGACCTCGAACGGCTCCTGAGTGATCTCGAGGTACTGCAGGCGATCGGCCTCGCCCCACAGGATCATGTCGAGGTACTGGCTCGGGATCGCGTGGAAGTACACGGTCTGATCGAACGAGGTCGCGGCGTTGATGTAGCCGCCCGCGCGCTCGGTGTACTCGCCGATCATGTTGTCATCGAGGTTCTTCGAGCCCTGGAACATCATGTGCTCGAAGAAGTGCGCGAAGCCGGTGCGGCCCGGGACTTCGTCGCGCGAGCCGACGTCGTAGGTCATGTTGAACGTGAACGCGGGCGTCGAGTGATCCTCGACCACGTACACGCGCAGCCCGTTGTCGAGCGTGAAGCTCTGCACGTCGAGCTCGATCTTCAGGTCTTCGGGGGCGGCCATGACCGCGGGCACAGCCACGGTCAAGGCGCCGATCACAGGCAGCGCGAGCGCGCCGGCCAGCGCCAGTCGCAGGTAGGATTGTCGTCGGCGAACGGTCATGGAGATCCCTTTGGCTTGGTCTTCGGAGGCGGCGCGCACCGTATCCGAAAACCGAGCGAGGTTTAACCGCAGCGCATTGAACCGACCGGCTGAGCGACGTCGGGCCCGCCGTGTCCTGGCTCATATCGACGCGTGAAACCGAATTGAGCCCGCCGAGTGGCTCGACCAGCTCACGCGCCCAACAGTTGCTGTGCTCGAACGATCCCGCGCTCCCATTCGAGCAATTGCGCCAAGCGCAGCGCTTCCTGAGCGCAGCGTCGCGCTTCGTCGGGTCGGCCCGCTGCGCCGCGCAGGTCTCCGCGGGCGAGCAGCAGCTCGGCGCTGGTCCGACGATCACCGAGCTTGCGCGCGAGCTCGAGGCCGCGGCCGATGTGCTGCTCGGCCAGCATCGTCTGACCGATCGCCCGAAGCAGGCGCCCGAGTGCCTCGTGCCCGCGCATCTGCCCGAGCTCCTCGCTGCGGCGGTCGGCCTGAAACAGCGCGTGCTCGACCCACACTCGAGCCATCCGCAGATCGCCCGCGCGCTCGTGCAGCTCCGCGGCCGCCAGCAGGTAACGCCACATCGACACGTCGATGGTCGCCCGCGGTCCGTCGCCGAGCGTGACCATGTCGAGGCCTTCGTTGAGCTCCGCGAGCGCGCGCTGGTGCTTGCCGGCCGCCGACCAAGCGCGGGCGAGATCGCCGTAGAGCTCGAGCAGCGTCGCGCGGCGACCCTGGGCGATCACCGGACCGAGCGCACGCTGGTAGGCATCGATCGCGCCCTGCCAGTCGCGCTTGCGGGCGAGGCAGCGGCCGAGCGCTCGGTTGAGCTCGGAGTCCCGTTCGGTCGCGCGGCCCGAGCCGAGCACCTTCTTGAGCGTGCTGATCGCCTCGTCGACGTCGTCGGTGAAGCAGAACGGATCGACGAGCTCGGCGATCAGGTTGGCCTCGGTCTGCACGCGCTCCTGATCGGAGAGCCGTCGACAGGCCTTGAGCGCGGTCCGGAGCAGGCGCACGGCCTTGAGGTCGTCGAACGCCGCGACCGACGAGACCGCGGCCTCGCGCAGCGCCTCGATCAGCTCGACCGCCTGCAGCCGCCCGATCGTGTCGCGGACCTTGACCGGCTGCGCGCGCAGCAAGAACAGCGCGCGCACGGTCGGGGTCAGCTGCGCGATCTCGGTCCGCATCGCGGCCTCGCGATGCAGGTGCCGCGCACGCTCGGGCTCGATCGTCTGCAGCACGTGCTCGCGGATCCGTCGGCTGCGAAACGCCCAGCAGTGATCGTCGAGCTTGCGCAGCAACCCGGCCTGCTCGAGGCCCTCGAGGTGCTGGGCGAGCTCGCCGAGCTGGCCGACCGGATCGCTGGACCGCAGCGCGAACACGTCGTCGTACTCGGCCCGCTCGCCGAGCACCGAGCACAGCTCGAGCACCTGCCGCTCGGGCGCGGCGATGGTCGCCAACCAGGTCTTGGCGGCGTGCTCGAAGCTGATCGGCTGACCCGGCGCCGGCATGCTGCGCAGCGCCAGCTCGAGCTCGAACGGCGTCATCGGGGCGTGGCTGGCCAGCCGCTTGGGCAGCGTCGAGTCGGCGCCTGCGAGGCTCGCCGCCCAGCTCTGGACCTCGCCTGCGCGCAGGGACGGCAGCGCGGCGACCGGGCAGCGCAACCACTCGCGCTGCTCCTCGGAGGTCGCGATCAGGATCAGCACCGGGTGCTCGGACGGCGCGCGGACCAGCTGCTGCAGGATGTGCCGCGAGGGCGCGTCCCAGCGATCGATGTCATCGAAGGTCAGCAGCAGCGGACGCCCGCTCGCGCCCTCGAGCAGCGCCTGCACGGCCGAGCTGAAGCACTCGCGCCGTCGGACCGCGTGCTCCATCGTGGTCGCCAAGCCGGTCGCCACCCCGACGCCGAACAGCTCGTGCAGACCCGGCAGCGCCTCGAACGAGAGCCCGACCAAGTTGGCCGCGCGACCGATCTCGCTGGGTGTGGCGCTCTGCGGATCGACGCCGAGCAAGCCCGCGACCGCGTGTCGGATCGGCCACAGCGCGGTCATGGCCCCGCTGCGCTCCGCTCCGGCCGAGACCACCAGCCAGCCATACTGCTCGGCTCGATCGGCGAGCTCGTCGAGCAGACGGGTCTTGCCTGCGCCGGTCGGGCCCGCGACCACCTGCGCCTGTAGCCCGGGCTTGGGGCTCTCGAGCTGGCGCTCGCCGGCGCTGATCAACGCGGTCGCGGCCTCGCCTGCGAGCCGAGCCGGGAGCGCACGCAGCAGCAGCTCGGCCGTCACCTCACCGGTGACCTGACGCAGCGCTCGCGTCGATCGTCGCTCGATCCGTCGCGCGATCGCGACGCCCGGTGCCATGCCCGGCGCCGGGTTGCCGCAGGCCGGGCAGAAGCGATCGACCGAGCGCATGCGCTCGCCACAGCTCGCGCAGTGCAGCTGCGTCTGCGAGCCGACGCGCGCCGCCTCGACGACGGCCTCACGAAACTCGCCCGCGTCCGCGAAGCGATCCTCGCGGTTCTTGGCCAGCGCACGCAGACACACGGCCTCAAGCGGATCCGGGTCCGTGCCGAGCACCTGGCTCGGAGGCGTAGGCGCCTCGTGGATGTGACGATGCAAGATCTCGACCGCGATCGCCGACTCGAACGGCGGCCGCCCGGTGAGCATCTGGTAGAGGATCACGCCGACGGCATAGAGGTCCGAGCGCTGATCGAGCTTGAGCCCGCAGGCCTGCTCGGGCGACATGTACTCGGGCGTCCCGCACACGACCCCCTGGCTGGTCAAACCCGGACGCGCGCGGCCCCCCGCGAACGAGTTGGGCGCGTCGTCCATCAGCTTGGCGATGCCGAAGTCGAGGACCTTGAGCAGCTCGCCGCGGGTCCGCAGCGACTGCACGAGGATGTTCTCCGGCTTGAGATCGCGGTGCAGGATCCCGAGCCCGTGCGCCTCGGTCAGCGCGGCCAGGATCTGCAGGGTCAGATCGGCGATCCGCTCGCGCGCGAGCGGGAATTCCTCGTAGATGATCCGCTCGAGGGAGCGCCCCTCGATGTACTCCATCACCAGGTAGGTGACGCCGTCCTTGGTCCGACCGTAGTCGACGATCGAGACCACGTTGGGATGGTTCAAGCTCGCGGCATTGTGTGCCTCGTTGGCGAAGCGAGCCTGCGAGTCGGGATCGTGGGTCAGCTGCGGACTGAGAATTTTGACCGCAAACGACTTTCCGAGCGCGGTCTGCTCGGCGCGGTAGACTCGACCCATCGCACCGGTACCGAGCAGCGACGTGATGCGGTACCGGTCCTGGATCACCAGACCGAGGTAGGGATCGCCGTCACGCTCGGCCACATCGGCGAGATCGGATCCGCACGACGGACAGAAGCGACGGGCATTGATGACCCGCGCCTCGCACTGCGGACAGATCTTGTGTGCTTGTTCCTGCACCGACTCCCTACATCGTCCTCACCGTACCGCAGGGGCGCTCGGTTGAAAACAAAGCAGGCCGAATTCGAGGACTTGTGATCTTCGGAGCAGGTGCTGCCAGGTGGAAACCGGAGCGCGGACTCGATCCATTAATAAAGCGACCGGGCGCTCAGCGGGATCTCCGCCCCAAAACCGAAGTAGATCCCGCAGCGGATCTGAGCGCACCGCGCTAAGTCTATAAATTTGCAGGCATTTTCGCGCTGCGCGCAGGATTGACAGATTCCACGGGTCCCCCTATAAACCCGCGCGATTGGCGGTCAGCCGCCACTGGGGCGTCGGCAAGCGGTAAGCCAGCTGGTTTTGGTCCAGCCATTCGTGGGTTCGAATCCTACCGCCCCAATTTCAGCCGCGGACGCGGCGTGAAGACATCCCTCCCGAGACCGAGCCCGAGCGTCCATGAACCGACTGATCTCGATCTTCGGCGGAAACGCCAGCCCCGCCCTCACCGAAGAGATCAGCAAGTACGTGGGTGTCCCGCAGGGGACCGCCAAGGTCTCGCGCTTCTCCGACGGGGAGATCTTCGTCGAGATCGGCGAGAACGTGCGCGGGGTCAACTGCTTCATCGTGCAGTCGACGTGCTCGCCGCCGAACGACAACTTGATGGAGGCGCTGATCATGATCGACGCGCTCAAGCGGGCGAGCGCGGGCTCGATCGTGGCGATCATCCCGTACTTCGGCTACGCGCGGCAGGATCGCAAGGTCAAGCCGCGCACGCCGATCACCGCCAAGCTGGTCGCCGATCTGCTGACCGCGGCCGGAGCCACGCGGGTGCTCTCGGTCGATCTCCACGCCGGGCAGATCCAGGGCTTCTTCGACATCCCCTTCGATCACCTCTACGCCACCCCGATCCTGCGCGAGGCGATGCAGCGGCAGGGCCTCGGTGGCGAGGACACGGTCGTGGTCTCGCCCGACGCTGGCGGGACCGAGCGCGCGCGCGCCTACTCGAAATTCCTCGACTGCTCGCTGGCGATCATCGACAAGCGCCGCGAGTCGCCGAACGTCTCGCAGGTCCACCACCTGATCGGCGACGTCGCGGGCAAGCGAGCGATCCTGATCGACGACATGATCGACACCGCCGGGACGCTGTGCAACGCGGCCAAGGCCGTCATGGATCACGGCGCCGCCGAGGTGTTCGCGGGCGCGACCCATGGCGTGCTCTCGGGCCCCGCGATCGAGCGCATCAACGAGTCGGTGCTCAGTCGCGTGTGGGTGACCAACACGATCCCGCAGGACGCCAACCTCGCTCGCTGCAAGAAGCTCGAGGTGCTCAGCGTCGCGAACCTCGTCGGCGAAGCGATCAAGCGCATCCACCACGGCGACTCGATCTCCAGCCTGTTCGATTGAGCTTGCTGAACGGGTACAAAAAAGAGGGACCTCGAGAGGTCCCTCTTTTTTTGCGCGGCGCCTCGGCTCACCAGTAGGCGCAGACGCTGCCGTCGTCGTCGGACAGCCAGTCGATCGTGGCGCGGGCCGCATCGATCCAGGCCTTCGGCGTTCCGAGGTCGCCGTAGATCACGACCTCGAACAGCTGCGTCGCGTAGCCACACTCGCCGAGGCCGACGTAGGCCGAGCCGGCCCAGTAGTACACGTAGGGGATCCAGTCGTGGTCCCAGTAAGTGTCGGCGAACTCGGCGAAGTAGAGCAGCGAGTCCCAGTACTCACCGATCTCGTGCGTGCCCACGCCCATGAAGTAGAGCGCGTAGGGGACGTTGGCGTCGGTCGGGTACTGGCTCTTGTAGGCCGCGAAGCCAGCGTTGGCGTCGGCATACTTGCCGGCCATGAACAGATCGTAGGCGTCGGCGAACAGCTCGTCCTTGTCCTTGGTGTCCTCGGGGTCGGCCCCGCCACCGGCCGAGTCGGCGCCGCCCGGGAGCAGGCGCAGCTCGAACACGTCCATCTCGGTGGCCTCGTACTCGAGCGGCGCGATCTCGAGATCCTTGCCCTTCCAGCTCTCCCACACGGTCGCCTTGCCGCTCGTCGACTTGGCCCACACGCGCAGCTTCTGAGCCTGCAGCATGAACGGCTTGTGGGTCGGGTCGTCGAGGTTGAGCGACTGACCCTGCGCGAGCGTGTACGTGGCGGTCTTCGGCGACTTGGCACTGGGCGCGCCCGGCAGCCACTGCCACTTGCCGTCGCGGTTGGTGTACCACTGCACGGAGACTTCGAGGTTCTGGCCGGACTCGTTGACGACCCGCATGTTGCGTTCGCCGAAGTTCTTCACCACCGGGCCGTTGTTGTTGTCGTCCTTGGCGTTGGCGTCCTGCTCGACCATCGCCCACGCCGACCAGGCGCCGACGCTGTTGGATCCGTAGTCGATCCACATGTAGCCGTCCTCGCCCCAGTTGGTGCCCCAGCTGTTGCGCAGCAACCAGGCGTTCTTGCTGTCATCCCAGCCGACCAAGTTGATCGCGTGGTTGATCTGCGTGTTGGACTTCTCGTTGAAGACCCCGCCGCTGTACGCAATGAAGGCGGGCGTCGCCGCGACGGCGGCGGTCAGCGGACCGTACTGGCACATCGCAGCCTTCATGGCGGCGACCGACGGCTGGCTGTTGACCGGATCGACCCAGCCCCAGGTCTCGACTTCGTACGGCGTCTTGCCGCCGGCCTTGCAAGACGCGTCCGTGGCCTGGTACGGCACCTTGCTTTCGGTCTGCAGGCCGTCCTTGCCGGCCGCGAGCCACTCATAGATCGGCGTGTACCAACCACCGCCGCAGGTGCCCCCGCCCGAGCAGCTCAACGCGTGCTGCTCGGCCAAGTCGGCCTGCGCACCATTGATGATCGCGTTGCTGGACTCGAGGGTGCCGACCGCTGCGAACGCCCAGCAGCTGCCGCACGCGCCCTGGTTGCGGATCGGCGTGAGGCTGGGCGCCCACGAGAAAGCGTCGGCGCTGGGCGAGCACAGATCGGTGAACTTGGGATCGTTGCCGAGCCCGGCCGGGATCCCGCCGCTGTCCGAACCCGAAGCGCCCACGGGCGCCCCGAGTCCGGCCGGCAGATCGCTCTTGCTCGCGCGCGCGGCCCTGATCGGCTTGTTGGTCGCCGTGGTCGCGGCGCGGACCATGAGGTTGCGACCCTTGAGCGTGGCGCGGGCCTTGGCGTTCTGCTTGGCCGCGTTGGCGAGCGGCTTGCTCGGCACCGAGAGCCCGACGAGCTCGGTGACCGGCTTGCCCATCGGCTCGGTGTACGCGACCTGGAAGGTGTAGTTCTTGTCGGCGATCTCGCTGCGCAGCCGCTTGAGATCCTTCTTGGCCTTGCGCGGAGCCGACGACTCGCGCTTGGTGTAGTCGGTTGCCCGGGCCTTGGGCGAGCGCGACGTGGCTGCTCGAGCGACCGTCTTCGGACGGGTAATGTTGGCCCGCTGTGGTTTGGTGCTCGCCCGCTTATACTTGGTCTTGCTGATCGTCGGCGCCTTGCCGACCGTGGGCTTGGCGCGAGCGACCTTCGAACCCTCGTCAGGGGAGGTCTTTCGTGCCGGCTGCTCGCCGTCACCATCGCCATCGGATTCTTCGGGCGCGAGGCGGGTCGGGGGAGCGAACAAGAGGCCCATGCAGAGGGCCGTGAGGGCGACGGGCGAAGTCCAATACGTGCTCATGGCGGGCGATGCTACCTGTTTGGCTCCGACGTGGGTTGCCAGGATTTTGTTCGGTGGCCCAGTGCGGTAGCGTAGGGGCGATCACGAGCACGACCGGCTCGTCTCGCACCTCATGGCCAACCGCACTCCCGTCGTCCTCGCCTCGCTGTTCGTCTCTCTGCTCGCGTTCGCAGGACCGGCCGCGGCTGCGCCGCCTGCAGGTGGAGCTGGACCCGAGGAAGAAGCTTGCACGGGTCTCGCGAGCGGCGACGCGTGTGCGCTGCCCAACAACCAACCGGGGACCTGCGCCCCTGCGACCTGCAGCCGGCTCGACTACTCGGGCGGCTCGCCTCCGAAGGCGACCGAAGAAGCATGCATCGTGTGCAAGGGCGGTCAGGCCGGTCCGCCGATGCTCGGCGGCGACGGTGGTGGATCGGGCGAGGCTCCTGCGAGCGAGGCCGGAGCCGACAACAACGCGAGCTCGAGCGCCGACGACAAGGAACCGCCCGCGAGCTCGAGCCGCTGCCGCGTCGAGGAT
>DATLLB010000152.1:0-13774 GCA_035538075.1 Enhygromyxa sp. | reverse complement strand
GATCGAGATCCTCGGCGAGGCGCTGATCGGCGAGAACTTCCAGGCGATCGCGGACGCGGATGCCAATGCCGATGGCGCGGTCACGGCGGAAGAGCTCGACAGCGCGGGCCTGTGGGATGCGATCGAAACTGCGAGCGCGAGCGTGGGTGCCATTCGTGGTGCGGGAGCGTGTCCGGTCGTCGAAGAGTGATCGCCGCAAGCTCGAGCGTGATCGCTGCTTCACGGATCACGCGATGACGTGCGCATCACATCTGAGCATGACCATGCAGTTTCTTGTTGCGAGCTCTGCGCCGGCTGATCAATAGTCCCCGTCCGCCTCGTGACGCAGCAGCGTCCGGCCACGCGGGAGCACAGCCTTGAATCGGGAAGTCACCTACGAGGACATCACCCGAGCGGTCGACAACCGAGATCCGCAGCTCGCCGATCTCGTCGCTCGTTACCTGAACCTCCCGGATCCGCCCGAGGATCGGGCGGAGGAAGCCGAGCAGAGCGAGGCCAAGCCGCTCTCGCAGGACGCCTGGACGCTGCAGAAGCTCCGGACCGTGCTCGCTCCCTACTCGCTGTGGGGCAAGAGCGCGGAGGAGATCAAGAACATCCGCACGGACGCGTGGGAGTCGTTGCTCACGGCTCCTCATCCGCCGCCACGCCTGCGCATCGGCGATCTGTTGATCTCGATGTACGAGCGCGGCGAGCAGGCCGACCGCGCGGCGCTGGTCGAGGTCTTCAAGACCGCGAAGATGGGCTGGGGCATCTGGAAGGCGGCCAAGCGCATCTACAAGCTCGCCGAGCAGCGCCACGACGCGGAGCTGTTTGGTGTGCTGGCGTGGCGCTTCGACGTCTACATGCGCACGCAGAACAACTGGGGCGAGGTCTCGCCGGCCACGACCACGTACATGCGTCGTCGCGCGTGGCGATACCTGCGAAACCTCGGCCATGCGGTGCCCGAGCTGTACCCGCAGTTCGCGGTCCAGGTGCTGCGTCACTACGAGCGCGACTTCACGCCGTACGGCTGCTGGATCATCGCGCAGATCTGGAATCACAAGGATCTGATCGGCAAGCGCAACGCCGGCTGGCACTCGCAGCCGCCGGACAAGCTGGAGAACCGCGCCTTCGATGCCGCGTGGAAGCTCTCGCCCGAGCCGCTGCTGCGGCTGATCGAGGACTCGGAGAACGACGGGGTGCTGCGCTTCGCGACCCGCTCGCTCGAGAAGGATTTCCCCGAGACGCTGCGCGTGGTCGATCCCGCGTGGCTCGGGCGGCTCGGCAAGAAGCCGGCCGGGTCGGTCCACGAGTTCGTGGTCACGCTGCTCGAGCGCAGCCCGGAGTTCCACCAGAGCAAGCTGGCCGGGCTCGGGCTCCACGACATGGTCCTCGATCTGCTCGGCTCGCCGAGCGAGAAGGCGGCCAAGTACGCGATCGACTACGCCAACGCGCACGCGGGAGAGATCGGACCCGAGCGGCTGATCCAGCTGCTGCAGACCGGCAGCGCGCCCGCCCAGAAGTTCGCCCAGGCGCGGCTCGAGAAGCTCTCGCCCAAGGACATCGGGCTCGCCGGCTTGATCAAGCTGCTGGCCACGCAGGCGCGCACGTTCGCGGCCAAGAAGCTCGAGGAAGGCTTCACGCCCGCCGATCTGACGTCCGAGCTCTACATCGATCTGCTGACCGGCGACTGGCAGCAGCGCCGCTGGGTCGAGGAGTTCTACACCAAGCACAAGCAGCAGCCCTCGGCCGCGCTGCTCAAGTCGCTGATCGAGAGCCCGCGGGTCGGCTACTGGGACAAGAACACCGCGTTCGATCGGCTCGGGCAGCTGACCGCGGCGCAGATCGGGCTCGACTGGATCAAGCAGAAGCTGCTCGATCCGGAGTTCACCGATCGGGTCGGCACCTGGTTCGATCGCGGGCTGATCAAGGGCGACGATCTCGACGTCGAGTGGATCAAGGGTCTGGTCACCAACGCTCGGCTGCGTGGGGTGGCCCTGCGCACGCTCGGCAACGTGAAGCTGGTCGCGCCGTCGCGCATCGGCCTGCCGTGGCTGCTGACGATGGCGCGGCAGCCCGATCCGGAGATCTTCAGCTTCGCCCGCAACCACCTGCTCGAGCACTTCGAGCCCAAGGACTACGCAGCCGGCAGCCCCAACGAGCAGGCTGGCCTCGATCGTCTGTGGGCGATGGCGACCGGCAAGCAGGAGAGCGAGGCGGTCCGCAAGGTCGCGCAGACCTACCTGCTGTTCCACCACCCCAACATCGGACCCGAGCGCGAGGATCCGCTCCACGGCGTGCTCCAGCCCAAGCTCAACTCGTCGCACTACCCGATCGAGCGGCTGCGCGAGAGCTTGTTCGATCCGCGGCCGGACGTCCGCAAGTTCGCGACCGAGATCGGGCGCCGCGAGCTGGTCCGCTGGGGCGACCGCGAGCTGGTCTACAAGCTCGCCGCCAACGAGCACAAGGAGCCGCGCAAGATCGGCAGCGAGGTGCTGCTCGAGATCGGTGAGGTCAACGAGGCCAAGCCGGTCGCGCCGCTCGACTGGCTGGTGCCCGCGCGGGTGTTCGCGCTGGCCGAGAGCAACGTGAAGTCGAGCCGCGAGGTCGCGTCGGCGCTGATCCGTCGCCACTATCACCGGCTCGGCGGCGCGGCCAAGCTCGCGTGGCTGATGGAGAGCCCCGATCGCGAGGTGCGGCTGTTCGCCGTGCGCTTGCTGTGGGAGCAGCATCGGCCGCTGACGATCCCGCCCAACTGGACGCCGAAGAAGGGCCCGGGCGTGGGTCGTCCGGCGCCGCAGGTCGCTGGGCCGGAAGCCGACGCGCGCTTCGAGACCGGCGAGGAGCTGCGCCAGTTCCTGCGCACGGTCATGTTCGGGCTGCCGCCCGGTCGCATGGAGCGGCGCGAGCCGATCGAAGGTCTGCCGACCCGTCGCTTGTCGGCCAGCGAGGGCAAGCGCCGACTGGTCGAGGTCGTGCGCGACCTCGCGATCGAGGACGCCGAGTTCGCGACGATCGCGGTCTCGGTGCTCGACGAGTTCATGCACTCGCACGCGCGTGGCGAGTGGCAAGGCTGCGTGGCCGCGCTCGCGCGGATCCGATCGGCACACCCGCACATCGCCACCGAGCTGCCGGCCGCGGCTGAGCCTGAGCAGCGCGCAAGCGCGTGACCACCCGGGAGATCACGATGGGCACCACCAAATACGGAACGCACCTCGAGCACCTGTGGGCCGTGGCTGGCTCGCGCTCCGGTCGGTTGATCGCCGTCGCCGGCGAGCGCGAGGCCGACGGCGTCGACACGTCCAAGGTCCACGTCTACGCCAAGGCCAAGCTCGACTCGCTGGCTTCGTTCGAGGTCGGCGGATCGATCGCGGCGCTCGACTTCGCCGACGGCGACCTGCTGCTGGCCGGCGGCTCGCACGGCGAGCTGAGCGGCTTCGATCTCGGCGGCGACACGCCCAAGGCGGTGCTCAGCCATCGCCACGGGCTCGCGGTCGGGGTCACGGCGATCGCCAGCGACGCGAAGGGCAAGACCATCGCCGTGGTCGACAACGCCGGGCACCTCGCCGTCTACGAGCTCGATCTACAGGGTGGGGGGCCGAGCCTGCGCGAGGTCTTTCGTGATCGGCTGAGCGCGCGAGCGCTGCGAACGGTCGCGTTCGATCCGGCCTCGGGCAAGCTCGCGGTCGCGGGCGACGACGGGGTGATCCGCGTGCTGGTCCGCGAGCAGCTCGGCGCCGAGCCGCGCGAGATGCCGACCGGCGAGAAGGGCATCACCGCGCTGACCTTCACCGGCGACGGTCGGGTGATCGCCGGCTGTGGCGACGGCTCGATCCGCGTCAGCTACCTCGAGGGTGCGGCGGACGAAGAAGATCGCTCGGGCGATCAGGCCCACGTCGGTCCGGTGACTGGGCTCGTGCTCGGGCCGCAGCTGCACGACGAAGCCGGCCGCGAGCTCACCCGTCGACTCTTGTCGATCGGCGAGGACGGCAAGCTCAAGGCCTGGATCCACGACACCCGTCGGCAGCCCAAGACCATCGAGATCGGCCAGAACCTCAAGCTGCGCGCGATGGCGTACCTGCGGCCGTACCGGGCCAAGGACGACAGCAAGGGCGGGACCCTGCTGATTGTCGACGGCAAGCGGCGGCTGCACCTGGTCAAGCTCGACGAGCAGTCGTCGCCAAACGAGGACATCGATCAGATCGCGTCGCACTTCGCCAAGCTCGGCGAGGATCTCAAGGCACGGAAGGACGAGCTGCGCGAGCAGGCGGTCAACGAGCTAGCTACGCTGCCCGAAGACTCGGCGCGGATGCTGCTCGACAAGGTCATCAAGACCGACAGCAAGCCCGAGGTCCGCAAGCTCGCCTGCGAGGCAGTAGCGAAGGGCCAGCGTCGGCGCAGCCGGCCGGTGCTGCGCGAGGCGCTGAACGACAACGAGAAGATCGTGCGCATGGCTGCGTTCGCGGCTCTGCGCGCGATCGAGGGCCAGCAGGCGCTCGCGCCCGTGCGCGCGGGGCTGGGCTCGAAGCACCCCGATCTGCGCAAGCATGCGGTCGAAGAGCTGCCGGCGCTGCGCTCGGTCTCGCCGTTGGTGCCGGGGCTCGTCGCCGATCGTCTGCGCGACGGCGATCACGAGGTCCGCAGCGCCGCGCTCGAGGCCCTCTGCAAGCTCGAGCCGGCCGGCTCGCGCGTGCCGTTGCGGACCGCGTTCGAGCAGGGCCCGCCCGACATCCGCATCGCCGCGCTGCGCAAGCTCTACGTGCTGATCCGCTCCGAGGTCGCGGGCGCGCCCGATCCGACCGGCCGCGATCTGTTCGAGGATGCGCTCGACGATCAGGACGCCGACGTGCGCGAGACCGCGTTCTTGCTGTCGGTCGGCGTGCGGCCGCGGCTGCTCGGCAAGCTGCTCGAGACCTTCAAGGCCGAGATCGGCAAGCTCGCCAAGCTCGGCACCACGCTGTCGCCCTCGGGCGGCGAGATCGGCGAGGCCGACCTCGAGCCGCTGTTCGCCGCGATGGCCTGCCGCGAGGCCGACACCGCGCTGCGCGGGGCCAAGAGCCTGGCGGTGCTCGGCGACGCGCGGGCGACCGGTGCGTTGCTGCAGCTCTCGCGCGAGGCCTCGGCGGCCACGCGTCGGCAGGTCGTCGAGGCGCTGTACGTCGGGATCCTGGCGATGCCCGACGACGATCGCCTGGCCGCGCGTCTGCAGTGGCTGCTCGACGACTCCGACTCGACCGTGCGCGCGGCCGTGTTCGAGCACCTCGCCCAGCTGGCCTCCGGTCGCGGGGACGCGGGCGCGCTCGATCTCGCCGAGCTCGCGCTCGGGGCTGCGAGCGAGGACATGCGCGTGCGAGCGCTGCAGGTGCTGGTCGAGTTCGGCGGGCAGGGCAAGCGCGCCGGCGATGCGGCGCTGGCTCGCAAGGCCGACGATCTGCTCGGCGATGCGCTCGACGACGAGGCCGTGAAGGTCCGCAAGGAGGCCTTCCGCACGCTCTGGGCCTGGCACAGCAAGCAGCCCCAGACGCCGCTCACTCGTGGCGCCCGCTCGCGCCACGCCGACATTCGCGAGCAGGTCGTCACCGAGCTCGATCGCGTGCAGGACAGCTGGGCCGACGAGCTGCTGCTCGAGCTGGTCCCCGATCAGGCTGTCAACGTCGGCAGCGCCGCGTTCGAGGCCCTGACCAAGTCGAAGACCAACAAGGATCGGGTCGCTCGCTACAAGGAGCGCGCCGAGGTCTACCTCGCGGCGATGAGCTCCCCGCGCCCGCAGGTGCGCGCGCTCGGGGCCACCGGCGCGCGCAAGGCCGACAAGGATCTGGTCCGCAAGCGCCTGATCGAGCTGCTCGACGACGAGCACGTGGTCGTGCACGAGGCCGCGATCGACAGCATCGATCGCCTGCTGCCCAAGGATCAGGTCGCCTGGAACACCGCCTTCAACAGCAAGTTCTGGGGCCTGCGCGTCAAGGCGGCCGAGCTGTGCGGCAAGCGGCGCGACGATCGGGCGATCGCGCCGATGCGGGCGCTGCTGACCATCCCCGAGAGCGACCGCAACCGGCCCTCGCCGGATCTGCGCCAACGCGGCGCGCGGGCGATGGCCGACGTCGGCGATCGCAGCAGCATCGGGTTCTTCGTCGAGCTGCTCGATGACAGCGATCCGATCGTGCGCGAGATGGCGTCGCGCGGTCTGGCGACCGCCTGCGAGGCCCGCGACACGCAGATCTTGTTGGCCGCGCTCTCGCACAACGATCTGCCAGTGCGCAGCTGGATCGCCGAAGGTCTGGCGCGGCTCGGCGACGTGCGAGCGGTGCCGGTGCTGGTCGGCACGCTCGCGCATGAGCACCGGCCGATCCGGCTGGGCGCCATCTTGAGCCTGGCGGCGCTCGGCTCCGACGGCTCGCGCGGGTTGCTGCGTGGGCTCGAGGATCGCGACCGCGAGGTCCAGGATCTCGTGTTCGCGATCGTGGTCGCCCGCGACGTGGCGCGGCTGCGGGCTGGGCAGGCGCCCGACCTGATGCTCGCCGCGCTCGCGTCGTCGCAGCCCGAGATCCGCTTCGTGGCCGCGCGCGCGCTCGAGGAGCGGCAGTCGGCCGAGCAGCTCATGCAGTTCGCGACCGAGCTGGTCGGGCCGCCCAAGCCCGATCGCGCGGCCGACATGAAGAAGTGGCCCGAAGAGGACGAGCGCAACGCTCGGCTGCGGGTCATCGTCGACGCGCTGGCCAGCGACGATCCGTCGCTGCGCTACGCGGCCGCGCGCGTGCTCTCGCTGCGCACGCAAGCGCTCGCGTTCTGGCGCGAGTCGGCGCGGCTCAAGGGCCCCAAGGCCGACGGCGAGCCGACCGTGCCGCAGACCAACTGGGAGGACGGCGAGGCCCCGGCGCCGCGTCGCAGCGGCTGGATTCGCCGGCTGATCGGTACGGCGGTCGAGATCGCCAAAACCGTCACGCACACGCCTGCGGCGGGCGGCAACGTTCGGCCGATCCGCACGGTCGGCGACGAGAGCCCGGCGCCCGTGCTCGGCGACATTCGTCGGCTCGTGTTCGGCACCTACGCCGGGTTGGTTCGCCAAGCCCCAGCCGCGGGTGCGACCGACGAGACCCACCGAGTGCGGCGCGACAGCATCGAGCGGCTCGGCAAGCTCGGCGACAGCCCGGAGGTCGGACGCGACTCGGTGCTGCCGGTGCTACGCCGTGCGCTCAGCGATCCCAACCACCTCGTGCGTCGTGCTGCCGTCGCGGCGCTGCGTGGGCTGTACCCGGCCGGCTCGGTCGAGCCGCTCGGGCTCGCGCTGCAGTCGTCGGCCTCGGATGTCGGTCGCGCGGCGGTCGACGAGCTGGTCCAGCTGGCGACGGCTGACAACGCCGGCGCGCGCACGATGGCGCTCGAGGGCGTCGATGCGCCCAACGCCGAGGTCCGGGCGCACACGCTCCTGCAGATCCAGAAGCTGTTCGAGTCCGGCAGCCTCGAGCCGTGGTTCGTCGCGCTCGGCAGCCAGTACGCCGACCTGCGGCTCTCGGTCGTCGATCGTCTGGTCGACGCCCGCGACGAGCGAGTCGGCGAGGCGCTGATGCGGGCGATGGAGAGCGACCACGAGGACCTGCGCCTCAAGGCCGCCAGCGCGCTCGCGCGGCGCGGAGACCTGCGCACGGTCGACGTGCTCGCGGCGTTCCTGCGCGCCGAGGATCAGCGCGTCGCCACACGGGCGGTCGAGGCTCTGGTCTCGCTGGCCAAGACGTCCGCGGGTGCAGCTGCGGCCGCCGAGACCATCGCCGCGCGGCTCGAGGACGATCCCGATCGCACGGCCGATCGCACCGCGCTGATCGGCGCGCTGCGGCGGATCGGCGATCCGAAGGGCGCCCCGGTGCTGCTCAACTTCGTCGTCGACGACGACGCGGCCCTGCGGACGCGCGCGTTCGAGGCCCTCGTCGAGATCGCCCGCGATCCCGATCAGGCCCCGCAGCGCCTGCCCAACGGCACCCTGCGCACGCGCTACCGCGAGTCGCTGCTGCTCGGCTGGCTCGGCCAGGTGCTCGAGGGCAACGACGCGTCGCTGCGCGAGAAGACGGCTCGCTTGCTGCGTGACGTCGACGCGGTCGAGGCCGAGCCGATGCTCGCGCGGCTGCTCGAGGATCGCGAAGAGACCGTGCGCGTCGCGGCCTGCGAGGTGCTCGCGTTCCGGGCCGAGCATGTGCCCGGTGCGACCCTCGAGGCGCTCGAGAACACGCTCAAGATCGGTCGGCGCGAGCTGGTGCTGCCGGCCGCCGAGGGCCTCGCGATCAAGGGCCGCAGCGAGTCGTTCAAGCCGCTGCTGCTGGTGTTCAAGGCCGGCGCCGATCAAGAGCGTCGCCGGGCCATCCTCGCGCTCGGGACCCTCGGCGATCGTCGGGCGCTCGAAGATCTCGAGCCGCTGCTCGATCCCGAGGCCGAGATCACGCCCGAGGATCGGGCGCTCGCGCCTGCGGCCGTCGAGGCGCTCGGGGCCATGCTCAACAAGCTCACGGATACCGAAGAGCGCGACCGCGTGCGTCTGACCGTCGAGCGGGCGGCCCAGCAGGGCGAGCACTACCTGCGGATCGGCGCGATCTCGGGTCTGGCTCGTGCAGGCGACGGCCGCAGCCGGGCGCTGATCGAGAAGATCGCCCGCGAGCGGCTCGAGGTCGACGGCATCCGCGTGCATGCGGTCCAGCAGCTCGGCGAGCTCGGCGATCCGGGCTCCGAAGAGGTGCTGGCCGAGCTGCTCTCGGATCCCAGCCCCAACCCTCGCAACGCCGCTCACCGCTCGCTCGAGCGCATCTTCCCGAGCGAGCGCACGCGCACGGCCTTGTTGGCGCTGCGGAGCAAGCACGCCGAGATCAGCGGGCCTGCGGCCTCCTTCTTGGCCAAGCATGGCGACGCCGAGGTGCTGGTCGCTCGCATGACCGAGATCGCCGACGACTCCGCGCGTCAGCGGCTGCGTCGCGGATTGATCCGCCGCAGCGAGTGCCCGTCGTCGCTCGCCAACTTGCTGCGCGGCGACGCAGCCCCGCAGCGGGCCGACGCGGCCTGGATCGCGGGCGCCTCCGGTGCCGCGGCCAAGCCCAAGCTCGGCGATGCGCTGCGCGAGGCGGTCACACGCTCGGCCACGCAGTGGCGCGAGTGGGCTGGGCAAACCATCCAGGGCGACGCCGCGCGAGCGTGGCGAGCCAGCCTGTGGGCGGCGACCCGCGTCGGCGTCGACATCGGCGAGGCCGCGCGAGCGGTCGTCGACGGCTCGGCCGGCGGCAAGCTCGAGCTGCCCGTCGAGGTCCGCGTCGAGGCGCTGCGCTACCTCGCGGCGCACGGCAACGCCACCGACGTCGCGCGCATCGAGCCGCTGATCAGCCACCGCAACCCCTCGGTCCGCACGGCCGCGGGCGCGGCCGTGGCCAAGCTCGCGGGCGCCAAGGCCAGCGAGGTCGTCGACCGCCTGACGGTCGCCGACCAGGTCGCCGTCGCGCCGCTGATCGACGCTGCGATCGCGGCCGGGCAGGGCGAGGAGTTGCTCGAGACCGCCGAGCGTCGGCGTCTCGGTCTGCCGCTGCTGCTCGGTGAGGCGCGCTTCCAAGTGCTGACCGCAGTCGCCGAGGCTGCAGGCAAAGACCCCGCTCGGCTCACCGCCATCGCGTCGCTCGGCCGCCTCGGCACCGAGCAGGCGACGGCCGTGCTGCAGGGCCTGCTCGAGCGTGACGGCGAGGACGAGGCCGTCCGCAAGGCCGCGTTCCGGGCCCTCCGCCGGGCGCAACGCGGCAAGACCACCACCGCCAACCGGGGAGCGATCCAACAATGAGCGCGACGGACGTTGCCGAGGTGAAGCTGCGCTACGCCGCAGCCACCGATCCAGTCTCCGATGACGACAGCTTCCGCCTTCACCTGCCGACGGACGCCGTGCGCGGCGGCTCGTTGGTCGCGACCTTCACTCGACCGGGTGTGGCTCGCGACGCGCTGCTGACCATCGCCGACGTGCTCGCCTCGGATCTGCGCTTCAAGGCCCGCGATCGCGCCGACTACCTGGCGTACCTGATCGCGCAGGGCAAGCGTGTGTCCAACGAGGTCTGGGAGGCGCAGAAGAGCTACCTCGACGAGAAGTACGGCGGCGTGACCGGGGCCGCGGAGACGCCCGAGAGCCCGCTCGATCCGATCGTCACGATCGACGAGCGCGGGCTCGCGATCGAGGTGTTCTCGGCCGACGAGTCCGCCTACGCGCGGCTGCTGTTCAAGTCGGGCGCGGCCTACCAGCCGGCCTCGCGCAGCGACGGCACCACGCACATCACGATCGACGAAGCGCTGCTGCGTGGCATCGGTCGCATGCGCTCGTACCGGGCGACGACGCTCGAGCTCAGCCCCGGCGCGGCCGCGGGCGGGGCAGGGGACGGCGTCAGCGAGCGCGACATCGCGGTGCCGCTTCGCTGGCTGCGAGCCTTCGGTCAGGTCCAGGCTGCGACCACGCTGCCGGCTCGCGAATTCGAGATCGCCCCGATCGACCTCTACACCGTCCTGCTGACCCTGCGCATGCGCAAGGCCAAGACGTCACCGCGAGCGCTCCGCTACGAGCTGGTGCCCGGCGAGAAGCCGCGCCTGGTGCTCGAGCCGTGGGACCTCGTCGTCGAGGGCACCGGCCCCGTCTATCAGGGCGCGACGCCGATCGTCGTGCGGACCTGGGGGCGCAACCGCCTGACCACGCTCGCGCGCCTGCTGCCGCACACCAAGTCGGTCAAGGTTCGCCTGGTCGGCGCGGGCCTGCCTGCCTATTACGTGCTCGATCTCGGAGACAGCGAGCTGACGCTCGCGCTCTCGGGCTGGACCGACAGCGGCTGGGCCGGCATCGCGACTTTCGACCTCTTGGTCGCCGGCGAGATCGACGAGCTGCTCGCTCGCAAGGTGCTCGACGCCGTCGCTGCGCCCGGCGGCAAGACGCTCGACGAGCTCGCGACTACGACCGGCCGCAACCGCAACGAAGTCCGCCAGGCCATCCTGCACCACATGCAGCGCGGCACGGTCCTGCACGACCTCGGCAACGACCGCTACCTCGCCCGCTCGCTGCTCGCCACGCCGCCGTCGGCCGACGCGCTGCGCTATCGCGACGAGCGCGAGGAGCAAGCCCACCGCCTGCTCGGCCTCAAGGACGCCGTTCGCCTGACGAAGGTGCACGACCTCGCGGGTGAGGGCACCCGCATCGAGGGCGAGGTCGAGGATCCGCAGGCCCACCGCACCTACCGCACGTCGTTCACGATCGACCGCGAGGGCCGGACCGTCGACGCGACCTGCACGAGCCCGCAGTTCCGCCGCAGCGGCCTGCGCGAGGGGCCGACGGTCCCGATGATCGCCCTGCGCCTGTTGTTCGCCCGCCGCCAGGCCGAGCTCGAGCGCGCGCGCGAGACCGAAGAGGGCCGCAAGCTGATCCGCGCCGAGACCCGAGTGCTCGTGCGTCGGCAAGCGGCCGGCTCGATCACCTACCGGCTCTCGCTCGACGACCGCGAGGTCGTGGTCCGCTGGGGCACGCACCCCGAGCGCATGCGAATGCACCGACTGCGCTTCGCCAACCCCGACGACGCGCGCGACGAATATTTTGGTCGCCTCGAAGCACTCGGCGACAAGGGTTTCATCGACGCCTCCGCGGCCGAGATGGCCTGATCGAATTCTCTCGACGCACGAAACCTTTTGACAGGAAGGAGCAAGGCGACTAGCGTCATTTTCGGCAAACGGACAAAAGACAGTCAGGGGTGGAGGAGCCAGGATCGTTAGCCGTGCTCCGGCACAGGACGGCGTCGCGCCGTCTGGGCTTTCTAATCCGACACTCTCCACAAGGTAGGCTGTTCGTGGTTTGTCTGGCGCGTACGGGGTCCCGAAGGGCCTCGTGGCTGGGCCAACCACGCAACCGCGGTTCACGAGGCCCTTCGGGACCCCGTACGCGCCACAAACCGGTGAGCCTACCGTGTCCCAAGGAGGATCGTAGCGACCGCGGCTCCTCCACCCCCGCCTGCACGAACATTCGGACTGAGTTCGCAGCCCACCTACCACGCAGGCTCGATTCGCAAGTCCGAACAAGTCCCGCCGAAGCGCCTCGCCGGACGCCATGGCCACCGACAACTCGGGCTCCACGGCCCAAAAGAGCGAGCTACCCAAGTGGTCCGATATCGAGGCCGCCGGAAACATCCGCAATTGGGTCGACGCCGAGCTCACCCGCCGCGGCCTTCGTGAAGAAGGCGTCGACACCTCGCGCCTCAGCGACAAGCAGCGCAAGGCCTACAAGGCCAAGCGCGAGGAGGAGCGCAAGGTTCGGCGCGAGCTGATGGCGTTGGCCTGGCAGGTCTATCGCCAGCACCACCTCGTGCACGTCGGCGTCGGCGTCTGGTACCACGACACCGCGGACATCGATCGCTGGGACATCGCCGACCTCGACGGTCGGCGTGCGCTCAACGAGCTGCCCGAGCTGAAGGATGTCCAGGCGCTCGCGACCAAGCTCGAGCTGACGATCCCGCGCCTGCGCTGGCTCGTCTATCACCGCGAGGTCGACACCGGCACCCACTATCACCGCTGGACCGTGCCCAAGCGCAACGGCAAGGGCGTGCGCCTGATCAGCGCGCCCAAGCCCGACTTGAAGCGCGCGCAGGCCTGGGTCGCCCGCAACATCACCGAGCACCTGCCGGTCCACGGGGCCGCGCACGGGTTCTTGGCCGGGCGCAGCACGCTGACCAACGCGTCGGCCCACGCGGGCGCGCGGGCGATCGTGAAGTTCGACGTCCGCGACTTCTACCCGACCGTGTCCCTCCGCCGGGTCAAGGGCCTGTTCCGCAAGGCCGGCTACGGCGAGCAGGTCGCGACCGTGCTCGCGCTGCTGTGCACGGAGTGTCCGCGCGAGCAGATCGAGATCAACGGCCGCATGCGTCACGTCGCGACCGGCCCGCGCTCGCTCCCGCAGGGTGCTCCGACGAGCCCGTCGATCACCAACGCGCTGTGCGTGCGCCTCGACGCACGCCTGACCGGCCTCGCGCGCAAGCTGGGCTTCCGCTACACCCGCTACGCCGACGACCTGACCTTCAGCTTCCACGGCAGCGGCAAGATCCCGATCGCACGTCTGCGCCGAGCGGTCACCGACGTGGTCGCGGCCGAGGGCTTCGTCATTCACCCCGACAAGACCCGAGTCATGCGCAGCGGCGGTCGCCAGCGCGTCACCGGCCTCATCGTCAACAACGCCCCCGAGGGCACGCCGATCGCCCGAGTACCGCGCAAGCTCATCCGTGAGCTGCGTGCGGCGATCCGCAATCGCGAGCTCGGCAAGCCCGGCAAGGGCGAGTCGCTCGAGCAGCTGCGCGGCTGGGCCGCGTACGTGCAGATGTGTGATCCCGCCAAGGGCCGCGCATACATGGAGCGCCTCGCGGCGCTCGGATGATCTATCCTCGTCTCGCCGAACCCCAGGAGGTCCGCACAAGTTCTGAAGTCCGACGCATCCGTGGAGTCATCGAGGGATCGTTAGCCATGCTCAGCAAAGGACGGCGTCGCGCCGTCCGGGCAACCTCCCAGACACTCTCCACAAGGTAGGCTGTTCGTGGTTTGCCTGGCCGGTCGAGCACTCCGACAAGGTCGTTGAACCGCGGTTGCGTGGTTGGCCCAGCCAACGACCTTGTCGGAGTGCTCGACCGGCCAGGCAAACCACGAACAGCCTACCTTGTGGAGAGTGGCGGGAAGATTGCCCGGACGGCGCGACGCCGTCCTTTGCTCGAGCAAGGCTAACGATCCCTGACGGTGACTCTCCGGTGCGTTGAACTTCGAACTCGGGTGG
>DATLLB010000151.1:0-5302 GCA_035538075.1 Enhygromyxa sp. | reverse complement strand
CACATCGTCGTGGTCATCGATGACCGGGATCTTCGCTCCGTCCACGCGCTGGCGCCCGACTTCGCCAGCCGTGTACACGAGCTGCTGCACTTCGAGCTGGAGCATCACCTTTCAAGCGGGCCGCTGGTGCTCTCTCCGTTGGGACCCATCCGTCGGCCCGAGCCCGAGCAAGCGCACCCGAGCGAGGACATTCATTCCCTGATGTTGCTGGGCTCGCGATTGCCGGTTGGGCTCGGTCGCGACGAGATGGTTGCGTCTGTGGCGAGCATCGCTTGGCGCCTCGCGATCGCCGAACAGACCTGCGTCGCGTGGATCGATACGGGCGTCTGGGACCCGCGGCGCGTCACTCGTTGGCTGCGCGAGCTGGGCGACCCTCGCTTGGCGGTACTGCTCAGTTGCACTGCGATCCCGGCCGGCCTCGCGGAGAAGGTGACGATGACGTTCTCTTACTCCGTAGATGGCGAAGGTACGCCACCAACGAAGCAAGAGTGGATCGACCTATGCCCGTAGATCCGCCCGACCAGCTCTAATCGCACTTCGTCGTGCATCCGCAGGGCTTGCACGAGCGCGGCTCGAAGTCGGTCACGCGCCCGCGCACGTCGAGCTCGACCGCGCAGCAGCTGAGCAGCTCCGCGTGCAGCCGATCGCGACCCCGCTGCACACGCGACTTGAGCGTCGAGTACGGCACCCCGAGCGCCTCGGCAGCCTCGCGCTGCGAGAGCCCGCGCAGCTCGGTCAGCTCGATCGCCTCGCGGTAGCTCGCCGGCAATTGCTCGATGCGCGTGCGCAGCCAAGCCCCGAGGATCTCCGCGCTGCGGTTCACGGCCTCGGGCTCGGGCTCGGCCAGCTCGGGCAGCTCGTCGCTCGCACGCTTGCTTCGGTAGTGATCGACCAGCGCGTTGCGAGCGACACGAAACGCCCAAGCCTCGAGCCGGTCCTCGTCCCGGAGCTGGTCGCGGCGCTCGTGCATGCGCAGCAACACGTCCTGGACGAGGTCGGCCCGGGCCTGCGGATCCGCGACTCGGGTGTGGAAGAACCCATGCAGCGCAGCGTCGAGGCTGCGCCAGCGGTCGGGATCATCGAGCGCGGTGCTCATTTGCAGCAGCTCGGCGCGCAGCAGGGTGACGGCTCCGCGGCCTCGGCCGCAGCGTTCACGGCCGGTCGGCTGTGCTCGGGGATGTCGGCCTGCGTGACCACGAACACCTCCCAGTTGTTGCCGTCCGGATCCTCGAACCAGGCCTTGTCCTGGATCGCAAAGCAGCACCCCACGCCCTCTTCGGTGCGCACGCCATAGCCCGCGCGGGTCATCGCCGCGAGCTTGGTCATCACCTCACCGGTCGACTTCACCTGCACCCCAAAGTGTGCAGGCAGGGTCTGGCGCGGAGCGACGGGTGAGTAGTTGAGGCTCAGGTTCAGCGGCGGCTCGGCGACCTCGAACTTGGCGTAGCCGTCGCGGACCTTGGTTGGCTCTTGCCCGAACAGCTCGCGGTAGAACTCGATCGAGCGCTCGACATCGGCGCAAGCCAGCGCGATGTGGGCCCGCATCTTGGTGGCGAACGAAACGGCGGAGGTGTTTTGTGTCTGCATGCCCAGGCTGACGGTACCGCGAGCGGACGGACGCAAGAAAGTTCAGCGTCGAGCGCGCCTGAGAATCGAGCATGCAAAAACCGAGGCCGAGGAGCGTGGGTAGCTCCTCGACCTCGGTTCGATCATCCCCGAGCGCGTGGCTCGGCGTTACTCGCTGTCGACGTCTTCCGGCGTCGGCTCGGGCGCGGCCTCGAGCAGCTCGTTCGGGAACGGCTCACCCTCGGTCTCGGGCGCCGGCTTGTTCTCGTTCTCGTCACCGCTCCGGCTGCGCCGGGGCACGCGGGTGTTGACCATCGGCCGCAGAGCCGCGAGCACGATCTCGATCGACTCGGGCTTGTCCTCGTCGAGCATGCTGATCACCGCGTTGGCGTAGAGGCTGATGTGCCGCTGCAGCTTGTGGCGGAGCTGCTTGACGCTGATGCCCTCGTCATCCCGCGCGGAGCGGTCGCGGACCATCGCCTCGTAGCGACGCTGCAACACGTTGAGCGTGTTGAGCAGATCGGGCCCGAGCAGCTCCTCGTACGCGCTGGCCTTCTCGCTGCTGGCGATGAAGGCCAGACGGCTGGCCATCAGCGCGACCTGCTGGTTGAACGGCTTGCGCAGGAAGGCGAGGCCGTCGATGCCGAACAGGTGCTTCTCGAGCTCGCGCGCGAGCTCTGCCTTCTCGCGCTTGTCCTCGAGATCGATCTCGCTCTGCTCCTCTTCGCTGAGCAGCTCGAGCCCGTCGTGGCCGTAGTTCATCCACGTCAGGAGGCAGTAGCGGCTGCCGGCCCAGAAGCGGTCGAGGGCGCCATCGAAGCCGACCTCCATGCCCGCGTCGATGCCGGCCTGCTCGACACGATCGACGAGCGCCTGTTTGATCAGGCTGGCCGTGTTGAACATCCGCATGGCCGCCTTTTCGACCTGTGGCGGAGCGCCGGCCGGCTTGAGGCTGAAGAGATCGAGGCCGAGCGTCAATGTTGCCTCGGTCGGCAGCATTGGCGTGGTCTGATATAGGGCGATGTCAATATCTTCAATACTGGTTGTCATGGGCGCCAGCTTAGATGCGAGTCGACGATTGTCGAGGAAAAAAATGAGAAAAGTTTTGCCCGAATGCGGCCGACCAGTCGCCCCGGATTGGTGGAAAATTGCACATTGGCCGAACCCCGACGGGTCGAGGTTAATCCCTTACACCTCGGGGCTGCTCGGCGGGCGATTTCGGTAAAAAATTCAATCGAGCGAGCCTGCCGAGCAGGGCTCCTGGATATAAAATTTAATCGAGAGGGCCTGCCGGGCAGGGTCTCAGTTAAATTTTTTCATCGGGCGAGCCTGCCGGGCAGGAGTCTCGGTTAAACCTTCAACCCGCCGAGCCTGCCGGGCAGCGGGGCAGTTTTAAGATTCATTCGTGAGGGCTGCCCGGCGGGGGTCACCGCCAGCCCGGCGCGTCGAAGATCGAGTAGCGCAAATCGTCGCCCTCCTCGATCGCGGTGAATATCCCCTGCACGCGACGCAGCCTCGAGCCAAACCTCCCGGTGAGCTCACCGAAGCGGCGCCCCATCTCGCCGTCCTCCAGCACGATCCGGTCGACCCTTGCGAGCCGATCGTGGTGCGAGAGCAGCAGATCGACCGCAGCATCGCCAAGCCCGAACAGGCGCAGCTCGGCCAGCTCGCGCGAGGCCATGCCGGCGTGGGTGACAAAGGCCGCGAACGCGGTCGTCCCCTGGAGGCCGAGCTCGCGCAGCGGTGACGATCCGAGGTGATCGAAGAGGTCGTCCAGGCTCGGCCCGACCTGCGCCTGCCCCCACGCGTCGTTGACGTTGACGGCCCGCAGCCACAGACGCTCGAGGTTCGGCCAGCTGCTGTTGGTCAACCAGCTGCGCAGCTCCTCGGAGATGATCGGCACCATCAGCTCGAGCGTGCGCAGCTGCGGCATCGGTGGGTACACGCGAAGGTCGCGACCGACGACGCGCAGCGCGGTCAACCGCGGCGCCCACTCGCGGGCGCGCGTGAGCGGAGCGAGCGAGCCGATGCGGGCCAGCACGACGCGCTGCCTGGGCGTGCCGAACTCGTCGCGGATCCACTCGCCGCGCGAGACTCCGCCGAGCTCGAGGCGGATCAACGCGGGCAGTGAAGCGCCGGTCAGCAGCGGCAGCGCGCGGGTCAGATCGCGACGCGCCCGCGGATCGAGCTCGGCGATGCGCAGCTGTCGAACCATCCGCATCAGCGGGTGGCCGAGCAGCTGCTCGAGCACGGGGACCAGGTCGCGCAGGCCGAGCTTGAAGCGCGAGAGATCGAGGCGGTGGGGCTCGGTGCCGATCCGTGCGACGGCGATGAATCCGTGATCCCAGCCCAGGTGGATCGGCAGGCCGGGGCCGTCGAGCTTGCCGTACTCGCCCAACCAGCGCGGGATCCATTCGGCGAGCAGCTGATCACGACGCGCGAGCAGACGATCGCGTCCGCGGCCGTCGGCGAATTGCAGGGTCTCGTCGATGTTGATCAGCTCGCCGCGCACGTCACCGCGAGCACCGAGCCAGTCACCCAGGACCGTCCAGGCCGCCTGCAACGCCGCGGGGCCTTCGGGGGTCGCGAGCCGAGCGGGCGCGAGCGCGTCGAGGACCGCGGAGAACAGTGCCGGATCGACGTCCGGGACCGGCTCGCTCGGCGCGAGCACGAGCTGGTAGCCCTGCTCGAGCTTCTCGGCGATGCGCTCCTCGAAGTCGCGCTTGGCCTCGGCTTCGTAGTGCGCGAGGTGGGTGATCAGCTCGCCGGGCTCACCGAGCGGTCCCGAGCGAATTCGCAGGCGCTTGCCCTCGCGCTCGATCTCCCAGAACCGCTCGTCGCTCTCGAACCGAGGCATTCGTCGCGTGGAAGCATAAGAGACTGCTTCGACCCCCGCAGCCAGCCGCGGACTGAGCCATGCACGTCCGCTTCGCGTCCGCCTCGCTCGCACTGCGTGCGAGCGAGGATGGGGCGCGCTCGTGGTGCTCGACCGGACGTGGTGACCCCCTGAAGGGGGTCTTGATCTCCCTCGCCGCGGGCCTCCTGGTTGATCGGACGATCAACGACTCCACGAATTGCGCTCGACCGTGATCTGCACGGCCGCTGGTGGAACAGCGGAGCGAGGCGAGAGAGGCCCCGCCATGAACATGCGTGATCTGCGAACCTTACTGACTCCTGCTTTGCTGCTCGCCGTTGGGGCGCCAACCGTGGGTTGCAGTGATGACGCGCCCGTGGATGAGACCGCCACCGAGACTGGGGATGGGGATGGCGATGGCGATGGGGATGGCGACGGGGATGGCGACGGGGACGGCGACGGCGACGGTGATGGCGATGGCGACGGCGACGGCGACGGCGACGGCGATGGCGACGGTGATGGCGATGGCGATGGCGACGGCGACCAGAGCTTCTGTGGCGACGGCGTGCTCGACGACGGTGAGCAGTGCGACGACGGCAACAACGAAGGCGGCGACGGCTGCACGCCTGAGTGCACCGTCGAGCCGCCCGACTCGCTCGGTCTGGTCTTCATGACCAGCGCGAACTTCGAGACGGGCTTTTACAAGTACGACATCGCTGATGATTTCTGGTCGGAGGTGACCCCGCCGCCGTTCAGCACGTACAGCCAGATCACCAATGACGGCGAATTCGTCTATCTGCTCGGCTACAACAAGATCATCTACGAGTACGACGTCGAGACCGATATGTGGTCCGAGCTGATGGCCGGGCCGTCGCTGCCCAA
>DATLLB010000150.1:0-3643 GCA_035538075.1 Enhygromyxa sp. | reverse complement strand
CACCTGCACAAGCTCGAGCGCGAGCTGGGCGAGACGGTCGGGGCCGAGCGCATGGCGGCGCTGCACGAGGGGCTGGTGGCGTTGTTGGCCGCGTTGGAGTCGTAGAGCGGCGATTGGTTTGATTACACGCGCTGATGCACGCCTGGGGCCGCCCGTGGCGGTGTCGCTCGGCGCTCGCAGTACGCCCGGCACAGCTTCGGCCTCGCTCCTACCCACGGACGGCCCCAGACGCACCTCAGCACGCGAAATCAAACCAATCACCGCTCTAGTCACGCGAGCCTACCGGCGCGCCACTGTGCGGGGGTGCGATCGGTCCAGCGTCGAAAGGCGCGGTGAAAGGCGCTCGGCTGCGAGAAGCCGAGCAGCCACGAGATCTCGGCGATCGAGAGCTCGGCGGCGAGGTGGCGCAGCGCGAGCTCATGGCGGACCTCGTCGATCAGCTTGCGCAGCGAGGTGCCGTGCTCGGCCAGCCGCCGCTGCAGCGTGCGCGGGCTCTGACCGAGGCGCGCGGCCAGGGTCGCGAGCTCGGGCAGGCCGTCGGGCAAGGTGGCCTCGATCATGCGTCGCACGTCGACGAGCACGGTGGGCGAGGGTGGCTGGCGATCGGCGACGCGGCGGGCGGCCTCGCGATCGAAGTACTCGAACAGCGCCGGATCGGCGCTCGGCATCGGCAGCGCGAGCGCGGCCTCGGGCACGACCACGGCGTTGTCTTCGGCGTCGAAGCGCAGCGGCGCGGCGATGGTCTCGCGCAGGCGCTCGGCGGCGGTGTGGGCTGAGTGGCGAAAGCGGACCTCGAGCACCTCGAAGTCGTGGCCGACCAGGCGGCGGCCGTTGACGACGATGTCGACCATCGCGGCCTCGTTCCACAGGCGGTGCGCGAGTCGGGGTGGGCCCCAGTTGACGATCGAGAGCGTCACGCGTCCGTGCGCGCGCGCGATGCTGCCGGTCTCGCCCTCGGCCAGCAGCGCTTGATAGCGAAACATTCGCTCGAACGCGGTCCCGAGGTTGGGGCTGGTGATGGCCAGGAAGCCGAGCACGCCGAAGGTGGCGGCGTCGAGGGCCAGCGAGTAGTGCATGCCGAGCAGGTCATCGCCGGTCAGCGCGGCGGCTCGCTCGAGCAGATCGTAGAAGCGCGAGAGCGGGAGGCGGATCTCGGGATCGTGGCTGTCGACGAGCTCGAGCTCGAAGCGGCGCGCGAGCGAGAGCGGGAGGCCGGCGCCGCCGAGCTTGGCGCAGGCGTCGAGCAGCGGCGCGACGAGGCGCGCGGCGATGGTAGGTTCCGACACCTCGCGCGCATGGTACCCGGAGCAGGCGCAATCGAATGCGCCGGCCACTCAGCGGTGACCGTCGGATCCGAGCCAACCAGACCCCCTCGGGGGTCACTACGTGCGGGCGGGAACTACGTGCCGATCCGCTTCGCTCGCGGAGCGAGCGAACGTCCGCGAAGCGGGCGCCCGCGGCTCACGCCGAGGCGGCCGCGGGGGGCTAAACAAGGCGTGTCGGGTCAATCGCTGCGGCGTGTCGGGTCAATCGTGCGACCCGGGGCTGCGCGATGCTGCGGCCATGCTCGAAGCAGAGCCGGTGATCATCCCGGAGTGTTGGTATGCGATCGCCGAGGCGAAGTCGGTGACGGGCGAGCGTCCGCTCGGGCTCGTGCGCCTCGGTCGGCGGCTGGTGTTGTGGCGCGACGCGGCCGGCGAGGTCGCTTGCCTGCCGGCTGCGTGTCCGCATCGCGGGGCCGATCTCTCGCTCGGACGCGTCCGCGCGGGCGAGCTGGAGTGCCGGTATCACGGGTTTCGCTTCGCGAGCTCGGGCGCGTGCGTGGCCACGCCGTGCGAAGGTCGAGAGGCTCGGATCCCGGCGGGGCTCGACGCTCGCGCGCTGCCGGTTCGTGAGGCGCACGGGCTGCTCTGGATGTGGCACGGCGCAGGGGCAGCTCGCGGTGAGCCGCCGTGGATCGCCGATGCACCCGAGCCTGGACCGCGCCACGCCACCTGGGCCGAGGACTGGGCGATCGGGTTCACGCGGGTGATGGAGGGCATGCAGGACCTTCATCATTTTCCGTTCGCGCATCGCAAGATCGATCCCTGGCGTGGGCGCGCGACGAGGCTCGATCCCTTCGAGTTCACGATCGACGGCGAGCTGCTGCGGCAGCGCGCGGGGCTGCGGCGCGACGAGCCTGGGGCCGAGCCGGTCGCGAGCTTCGAGCTCGCGGCGGTGTTTCCCGGGCTCGTGTACCTGCGCTTTGGGCCGCGGCTCGACGGCTCGGTGGTGGCCTGTCCGATCGACGACGAGCACACCTGGGTGTGGGCGTGCTATCGGGTCCGCTCGGGGCTCGGGCGCGTGATCGATCGCTTGTCGTCGTGGCTCGGGTTGTGGTCCGAGTTCGCGCTGGTGCAGCCGGATGACAAGCGCATGTTGGCGTCCTCGCAGCCGCAGCGGCCGACGGTGCACGACTCGGCGCTGGTGCGGGCGGACGCTCAGATCGCCGCGTGGCACAAGCTTCGGCGGGCGCGGCTGCGGGAGCGGATCAGCTCCGACGATGCCGACTCCACGCGAGCAGCAGCACGACGGGTGCGGTGAGGGCCGCGGGCCAGCGTCCGCCGTCGCTGCTGCAGCTACATCCCTGGCTGCCTTCGGACTCGTCGATCGGTGCGGCGAAGCTGCCGCTCTCGCTCTCGTCGCTCTCGCTCTCGTCGTCGCCAGTCTCGCCCGTCGTGGCGCACTCGAGGACGATCTCGATCACGTCGGACTCGAGCACGACTCCCGGCAGTCCGGGGATCTCGGCACGCATCTGCACCTGATGGGGACCGGGCGAGACGCCGTTCCACGAGCCGTCGGGACACGTCGAGAAGATCGAGTCGACACCGCGTCCGACCCAGCTCTCACCGAGCTTCGGCGACGCAAACAGCTGCGGTTCGTGGTGCCAACGCTTTCCATCGACGAGCGTCTCGTACATCAAGACGCCGGCGAAGGGCTCGAGCTGCGGGTCGAGTTCGAGCTCGACGTCCACGCGCACGGCGTCGACGGACGCAGAGCAGGTCACGCTCGCCGGAATTTCGATCTGTGCCAACTCGGGCGGTGCGGCCACGAGCGATCCGAGCGAGCTGGTCGAGAGCTCGACGGCCGGCGCGGTGACGAAGCTGCGGTTGAACGCCGGCCCGCACAGATCGTCGGGAAATTCGAAACGGTAGGTCTTGCCCGGATCGAGCGGCGTCGCGGGGCGCAGGTCGAACAACGAGCCGGTCTGCTCGAACGCGATCGGCAGCGTGACGTTGGCCGCGATGTCGCGCAGGACCACGTCGTCGGCCTCGCTGGTGCTCGCCTCCCAGCGCACCCCGGCGGCGTTGATCGGCATGACGGTGCCGTCCTGGGGCGCGGCGATCGGCGGAGTGCAGTCGCTACCCGAGCACGCCAGCGCGACGCGCTCGAGCAGCAACACGCAGACGGTAGCGAGAGCGGGCACGCACCAGCGCATGCCCGCATGATGCCAGTGGCCACGCTCGGCGTCAGCACGGTCGACGACGACGCCGACTCCACGCGAGCAACAGCACGAGTGGTGCCGTGAGGACTGCCGTCGAGCGCTCGCCGTCGCTGCTGCAGCTGCAGCCGCCTCGATCGTCCTCGGCCGCGGGATCGTGGG
>DATLLB010000149.1:0-6471 GCA_035538075.1 Enhygromyxa sp. | reverse complement strand
GTCGGCCGCGATTCGCTGGCCGTGGCAGCGGCCGCAGATCGCCGACTCGTGGGCGGGATCGAGGTGGGCGGGGTTGGTGATCGATCCGTCGGCGTGGTCGCGGGCGAGGAGGCGGCGGATCGGGTTGCCTCGATGACGCGCGAGGTGGGCCTCGGCGGGGCCGTGGCAGGCCTCGCAGGCGATGCCGAGCTCGCCGACGCGGCTCTCGAAGTGGTCCTGCGCGGCTCCGGGGGCGGGCTCGGTGTTGTGGCAGAAGATACAGTTGTCATTCCAGCGACTGAGGTGGCGCTGGTAATCGGCCAGGGAGCCCGGCTCGCCCTCGGGCTCGACGAATGCGCCGTTCATGTGAATCCAGCGCTGCTCGGCGCGGTGCCAGGCGACCGGCAAACGCCACAGCTCGCCCGAGCCGCCGCCGCGATCGAGATAGGCTACATATTGTTGATAGCGGTGGCTGCCGACGCTGAGCGCGACGGAGGCGTCGAGCGTGATGGGGCCTGGCTGGCCGTCGTCGTCGAGCGACTGCACGCGCACGCGCGGGCGGCCTTGGTGATCGCGGTCCATGGTCGCTCGAAAGCCGCCGTAGTCGAGCTGCTCGCCGGCGAAGGGGGCGAGCAGCTCGGTCGGGGTCGAGCCACTACGCATGATCGAGAGCGGACCTCGCTCGGGCGCGACCGGCTGGGTCATCGTCCGATGCCAGCTGTCATGCCACGTACGCCACTGCTCGGGGTGGCAGCTGCGGCACGAGTCGGAGCCGGCGACGGCGTCACCGTGGCGATCGATGGTGCTCCAGGCCTCGGCGTCGCCGAGCGTCCAAGCCACGCCGACGATCGCGGCGAGCGACCAGCACAGCGCAGGTCCAAAGAGCAGCGCAGACGCCAGCCAGCCGCGGCTCACGAGCAACTCTATCATGGTATCGTCGGCCGATGCGTACCTTGCTCTTCGGTTTCACGTTCGCTGTTGCGCTGCTCGTGCTGCCTGGCTGCGACCGCGGCGAGGCCTGCACCTCCGATCTCAGGCCCTCCGTCGTCGTCGATGTCGTGGATGCGGAGACGGCCGAGCCGGTCGCGACCGCGGTCGTCACGTTCACGATCGACGGTGGCGCGGAGCAGCTGCCGAATCCGCTGAACGTGCCCGACGAGGGGGAGTTCGTGCTGGAGTACGAAAAGGACGGGCTGTTCGCGGTGACGATCGAGGCCGATGGATACGAGCCTGCGTACGTCGAGTACGACGTGGCCGAGGATGGCTGCCACGTCGTGTCGGTCTACGACACGGTCGAGCTGGTCCCGGTCGCGCCCTGATTCGAATCAGGTCGCCGGGCCCGGCACGGCGCGGATCAGGATCTCGCGATCGTAGAGCCGAATCGACGACGGCGTCCCGTCGGTCGGCAGCGGCGACGGGATGCCCGGCGTCATGCTGCGGCCTTGAAAGACGGTGCCGTTCTGACTGTGCAGATCGGCGAGCCACAGCTGCCCGCGGTGGGTGTAGACGCAAGCGTGGAGGCGGCTGAGCCGACGCGAGGTGACCTGGAACTGGCAGGCCTCGTGCCGGCCGAGCACGACCGGGCCGGACTGGATGTCGAAGCGCTCGACCTGATTGTCGACCGGGCTGCTGAGCTCGATGGTCGGCATGCCCAGCGGGGGGAACAGCGGGCGCGGGCGATCGGGCGGGTTCCAGAAGCCGTCGGCGAGGGCCGCCTGGGCGAACGCGTCGGACTGCTCCTTGGAGCTCGAGAAGCGATTGCGCGGATCCTTGGCCATCGCGCGCTGCATGAAGCGATCGAGGTTGGGCGCGGGCCGGAACTGCTGATCGCTGGCGTGCAGCGTGGAGCCGTTGTCGTGCGGCTTGGCGCTCAGCGGCACGCGCAGCGGCGGGACCGGGGCGTTCATGTGCTGCTGAAGGAGATCGGGCAGGTTGCGGCCGTCGAAGGGCGGGCTGCCGCACATCAGCTCGTAGCAGACGACCGCGAGCGCGTAGCGATCGGTGGCCGGGCCGACGTGCTTGGTGTCGCGGAACTGCTCCGGGCTCATGTAGTGCGGCGTGCCGAACACCGAGCCAGTGGTGGTGGCCGCCTCTTCGGACAGCCACTTGGCGATGCCGAGATCGATGATGACCGGCTCCCAACCATCGGGGAGGTTGCGCAGCAGCAGGTTGTCGGGCTTGAGGTCGCGGTGCAGCACGCCCTCGCCGTGCAGCTCGTCGAGGCTGCGACCGACGCCCTCGAGCAGGCGATGCACGGCCCAACCATCACCGGGGCGGATCACCGACGAAGGCACGAGCCCGTCGACGAACTCCATGGCCATCCACGTGCGACCGTAGTCATCGACGTTCCAGGTCTCGACCAGGATGACGCCGTTGAGATGCATGTTGAGCATCAGGTCGGCCTCGCGGGTGAAGCGGATCGCGGCCTCGCTGTTCTCGTGCACCTCGGCGCGCAACCACTTCACCACGACCAGGCGCCGATCGATCGTGTCGACGCACAGGTGCACGTCGCCGACCGCTCCCTCGCCGAGAGGGCGGATGCGCTTGTGCGGGCATTCGGCCATTGCGGCGACTGTAGACGAAAACGCAGCGCTGGGCGAGGGATCCTGCGATGGGCGCGCGGCGTTTCGGGACTGGTCGAGCTTCGTGCCACCATGCGCCGTGGCCTCGAGCCTCACGTCCGCTTCCCGCCAGCGACGTCTGAACCTCGCCGTGGCGATCGCGGTGTTGGGGATGCTCGCGATGCTGGCGATCGCCGCGATCCTCGGACCCGCGCGCTTGGTCGCGGGCGACGGCCATTACGTGTTTGCGGCGGCCCGAAGCCTGGCCTACGACGGCGACCTCGATCTCACCAATCAATACTGGGTGATGGGGGATCGCTGGGGGCTCGGGCGTGATCCCACGATCGATCGCTGGCGGCTGCCGCCGCGCGAGATCGGGCCGTCATTGCTGATGGTTCCGGGGCTGTGGCTGCACATGAGCGTGGGCGCGAGCGCGGTCTGGGAGCCTGCGTTCGCGTGCCTGGGGGCCGCGGCGAGCTTGGGGCTGTGCTGGCTCGGGTGCGTGCGGACGATCGAGGCGGGGGCGCTGGGGATCTCGAGCGTTCGTGCGGAGCTGCTCGCCGGCGCGGCCGTGTTTGGATTCGTCGTTCCGTATTATGCGGTTGGATCGAGCGGCTATCCGCATGCGCTCGACGCTGCGATCGGAGCGTGGTTGGTGTGGGCGCTCGTCGCTCGCAAGCACGCGGTGGTGGTTGGAGGGCTGCTCGCGTGTGCGGTGCTGACTCGCATGCAAAACGCGCTGTGGTTGCTGTGGCCGATCGCCGAGCTGGTGCTTGCACGAGTGAGCCTGGTCGAGCTGCGTCGCGTGGGCGTGATCGCGGTCGTGGGTGCGCTCGGGTTCGTGCCGCAGCTGTGGCTGGGGCTCGAGCACCCGGGCAGCGAGCGCGGGGCGATCGGCTGGACGCTGGCGTTCTTCAATTTCGAGGATTATCCGCGCGACCTCGTGCGCGTGCTGTTCGGCGCGCACGGGTTGGTTCGCTGGACGCCGATCGCCGCGCTCGGGTTGATCGGACTGGGGCTGGACTCTCGACGCGGGCGTACGCTGGCAGTCGTGGGGGGGCTGTGGTTGCTGCTCGCGAGCGTGCGCGACGTCGACGGCGGCGATGCGTTTGGGGCTCGGCGAATGGCGGGCATCGTCGGGCTGCTGGCGCTCGGGCTCGCGCGGGTCGATGGCGAGATCCGGGCGCGGCGGGTGGTGATGATCGGGTTGGGCGTGCTGGTCGCGATCAACGTGGCGCTGACCGGGCTCGCCATCGCAGGGCGGGTCTCGCTGGCCTCACCCGAGCCCGTTCGCGGGCCGCGGTGATGGCTTGAAGTCCCTGCCGTCCCACAGGTGGAGGTCGCGATCGATGCTGCGGCCGTCCACGCGGTAGATCGAGAACGCGGCCTCGCGCCCGGCGTGCAGCGAGAGGTTGGTGCCCGAGCTGATGCCGTGCACGGGCACCGGCGCCTCGAGGCCGGGGATGACCCCCTCGATGGCCTTGTGCTCATGCCCGTGCAGGATCAGCTCGGCGCCGCGCCGAGCGATGACCTCGCCGAAGGCCTTCAGGTCGACGAGATCGTGCCGCCGCTTGGACACGCCGGGCATCACCGGGTGATGGATCAGCACGACGCGCGTGAGCCCCTCGCGACCGAGCGCCTCGAGCATGCGATCGAGGCGCTGCAGCTGGCGCTCGCCGACGGTGCCGACCGCATAGAGAGGCAGGCTCGCGTGGGCCGTGGACACGCCGATCAGCGCGACCTCGTCGTAGCGCTGCACGAAGGGATAGAAGTCGTCGGGGTGATCGCCGAGCCGCTCGCCGTGCATGAAGCGGGCGAACATCTGCTCGAAGCGACGGTGGCGGACGGAGCCGCGGGTGTAGGCGTCGTGGTTGCCGGGCACCACGGTGACCGGGATCTCGATCGCGTCGAGCTTGGCGACGATGTGCTCGAACTCCTGCTCGAGCGCGAGGTTGCTGAGATCACCGGTGATGACCACGCGATCGACGTCGTGCTCGCGGGCCCGCTCGACGATGCGATCGAACAGCGCCTCGTCGTGGTGCTTGCCACGCTTGAGCATGAGGTTGACGCCGCCAGTCAGCCGCTTGTTGAGGAACCGGCGGGGCCCGACCCCGCGCAGGCTCAACAGGTGGATGTCGGAGCAGTGCAGGAAACGAAGCGGCATTGGCTGTCGTGGTTCTAGCACGGCCCCAAGCCTCGGTGACCCGGGTCTCGCGTGAGGGTCGTGCCAGCGGCTTGAAGTTTGACTACATTCCCCCGACATGCCGACCCTGCTCGAGAACGGTCGAACTCACACCTGCGGCGACCTCCGCCTCTCCGACGACGGCCAGCGCGTCGTGCTGTTTGGTTGGGTCAACTTCCGCCGAGACCTCGGCGGGCGCATCTTCATCGATCTCCGCGATCGCGAGGGCATGACCCAGGTCGTGTTCGGGCCCGACGTCGACGCCGCCGCGCACGAGGCGGCCAAGGATCTGCGCGGCGAGGACTGCATCGGCGTGGCCGGCACGGTGGTGGCCCGCAGCAAGAACGAAGGGGCGGCCAACCCCAACTTGGCGACGGGTGAAATCGAGGTCGAGATCGATCGGCTGGAGGTGTTCTCCAAGGCCCAGACGCCGCCGTTCGACGTGTCGAAGGACGATCGGCTGGAGACCAACGAGAACCTGCGCCTGCAGTATCGCTATTTGGATCTGCGTCGGCCCTCGCTGCAGCGCAACTTCATCCTGCGCTCGAAGCTGGCCACGCTGACGCGCATGCACATGTCCGAGCTCGGCTTCCTCGAGCTCGAGACGCCGTACATGGTCAAGTACACGCCCGGTGGCGCGCGCAACTTCTTGGTCCCGAGCCGGCTGAACCCGGGGATGTTCTACGCGCTGGCCGAGAGCCCGCAGATCTTCAAGCAGCTGTTCATGGTCTCGGGCTTCGACAAGTACTTCCAGATCTGTCGCTGCTTCCGCGACGAGGATCTGCGCAACGATCGGCAGCCCGAGTTCACGCAGATCGACGTCGAGATGAGCTTCGCCACGCCCGAGCGGGTGTTCGACGCGATCGAGTCGCTGATCGTGCGGCTGTGGAAGCAGATCCTCGGGGTCGAGATTCCGCGGCCGTTCCCGCGGCTGACCTGGGAGGAGGCGATGGGCCGCTACGGATCGGACAAGCCCGATCGCCGGTTCGGGCTGGAGTTCTCGGACCTGACCGATCTGACGCGCAGCTGCGGCTTCTCGGTGTTCGAGCAGGCCGAGTACGTCAAGGGCATCTGCTTGCCGCCGGAGCACGGACCCGGCTACGGGCGGGCGAAGATCGACAAGCTGACGGAGTTCGCCAAGAAGCGCGAGTCGGGCAGCGCGAAGGGGCTGGCCTGGGCGCGCGTGGAGGCCGACGGCAGCTGGACGGGCGGCAGCGCCAAGTTCATCGCCGCGGAGCTGCAAAAGCAGATCAGCGAGCGGATGGGCGCGAGCAAGGACTCGCTCTTGCTGTTCGTGGCCGACGACTTCGGGACCACGCACACGGTGCTCAACGCGATCCGGCTGCGCCTGCGCGACGAGCTGGGCCTGGTCGACCCGAGCGTGAAGCACTGGAATTTCCTGTGGGTCACCGACTTCCCGATGTTCGAGCGCAGCCATGACGGCCGCTGGGTGGCCGCCCACCACCCGTTCACCTCGCCGCGCGACGAGCATGTCGATCTGCTGCAGAGCGATCCGGGTCGCGTGCGCGCCAAGGCCTATGACCTGGTGCTCAACGGCAACGAGATCGGCGGCGGCTCGATTCGTATCCATCGTCGCGATGTGCAGGAGCGGGTGTTCGCGATGATGGGCATCGACCACGACGAGGCGCAGGAGAAGTTCGGATTCCTCTTGGACGCTTTCGCTTTCGGAGCGCCGCCGCACGGCGGAATCGCGTTCGGCTGGGACCGCATCGTGGCGCTGCTCGCCGG
>DATLLB010000148.1:0-5296 GCA_035538075.1 Enhygromyxa sp. | reverse complement strand
GGTCTTTTTTGTGGCTTCGCTGGGCGGTCGCGTTTTTGCGGGAGGCTTCGCTGGGCGGTGGCTACGCTGGGCGCCGACAAGCCGCTGGCGAGGGCGTCGATCGAGATTGGGTTGGCGTCGCAGCTGGTTCGGCCGCCGGCTCGGAACACGACGTGCTGGTTGGCGGCCCGCAGGGCGGCGATCACCGGGATGAACTTGGCGGCGGTGACCGTGCCCTCGACGGAGACCTCGGAGGTTCGACACAGCGAGCCGAGCTCGCCGAGGGTGGTCAACACGCTGGCGAGACCTTCATCGCCCGGAGCGAAGTTTGTCCAGCCGGGGCAGCCGCCATCTTTCGGCGTGATCGGCCGACCGCTGATCGAGGCGAGCGCCTCCGAGTCCTCGGGTGGGATGTCGCACCAACTGGCCGGATCCAGCAGCGCCGCGCTGACGAGCGTGCCCTGCTCGGTGACCCGCAGGTGCACGTTCACGCAGCGACGTTCGCCCGGCCCGCCGGCGCAGGTCTGCGGCATGTGGAGCGACAGCACGTGGGGACCCTGCGAGGTCGCGATCTCGAGCTGGTAACCCAACACGCCGATCTGTCCCATCGTGTACAGCAGATCGACGAAGTCGGACGCGGGCACGCCAGCGTCGAGTCGAACCCGATCTTCGCCGCGCTCGCTCCTGGCGACCGCGTCGGCGAAGCGCTCCTTGGCCTCCGCGAACAGGTCCACGCGCAGGTGCTCGTTGTCCGGGTCGCGGCGACCGAAGTCGAGCGGCTGGCCTTCGTGGTTGGGCGTCACCAGCCGGACCTGACCCGCGGCGAGCTCGACGATCAGATCGCTCGACGGCCTCAGCTGCGTGACCTCGGCGTTCACGAGCTCGACCGGGGGCCCGGCTTTGGCGGCGGGCTTGGTCTTCGCGGTCGCGCCAGTCTGTTCCTTGCTGGTCTTGGCCGTCGATCCCTCGCCACCGCAGTGGAGCGGCGCGAGACCGGTGAGCAGGGTTGCGATCGCGTGAGCACGAAAGCGGCGAGGTAGCACGCGGTCGACTCTAACCGTCAGAGCTCCAGCCAGACCAGGCGAGGACCACCGCGTACTGCAGCCGCGTCGCGCAGCGTGGTGACCCACGGATCGTCGAGGCTCGCAGTCACGCGCGCGACCGTGCAGGGCAGCCCCGCGGCCTCCAGGCTCGCGCGTGCGAGCGCGGGGGCGAGCCGCGGCGTGACGATGCGCTGCGTCATCTCGCTCGCGCCGTTGTCGGCGATCACCACGAGCACGTCGTCGCGATGATCGATCGCGTCGAGCAACCCGAGCCACTCGGAGTGCGGCAGGTTGGTGTCACCGACGACCGCGATCGCGAGCCCACCCGGACGCGCGCGCGACCAGCCGGCGGCGATCGGCACCGCGCCGCCCATGTGCATCTTCACGTCGCAGCCATGCTCGGCCAGCGCGAGCACGCCGGTGATGCCGGGATCCGTAGCGATGAACACCTCGGCTCGCAGCGCTCGCAAGGCGGCGAACATCGGCTTGCGCACGTCGCTGGCCGGATAGCCCGAGGCTGGCTTGGCCACGTCGAGCTCGAGGCGGGCTCGATCGACGCGCTCGGCGAAGCCCTCGAGCAGCGGGCCCGGCGGGATGGTGCCCGGGTGATGCTCGCCGCCCTCGCGCGTGCGTCGGCCCGGCGGGCAGCGACGCTCGACCAGGTTCAGCATGGCCGCGAGCGCGTCGCCCTCGACCCGCCCGATCGGCCGCGCGTCGCCAAGCTCCGCTCGACCGACGATCTTCGTGCGCAGCCCGGCCCGCTGCACCAACGCGCGCAGCTGCTGCTCGAGCAGGGGCGTGCACTCCTCGAGCACGACCAGCGCCTCGACCCGGGCCGCGAGCGCGAGCAGTCGCTCCTCGGGCAGCGGGTGCTCGATCGTCAAGCGCAGGTACGGCAGTCGCCGCGCTCGCACGGCCGCGGCCACCTCGACGCCGAGGTGTCCGGCGATCACCACCGCGACGTGCAGATCGGCCCCGAGCCCAAACCCGAACCCGCGCAGATCAATCCACGGTCGCAGCCGTGCGAGCAGCTCGCGACGCAGTTCGAGGTGACTCGCATACGTGCGAGCGCTCGTCGCCAGCGCCCAACCCCGCTCGGGCCACGGCGCGAACGGACTGCGCGAGGCTGTCTCGGAGCGCACAGGCAACCGGATTGGTCCCTTGCTCCCAAAGCACCGAGCATCGCCTCGGATCACCACCATCATCCCGCTCGCGCGAGCGATCGTGCAGGCGTCCCCAACCAGCTCGACGATCTCCGCCGGGCTCGTCGGCGCGAGCACCAACAGCTGCGGGCTGCCGGCGTAGAGCGAGCGATTGTCCTGCGCGCTCTGGCTCGAGCCGGGCTTGGCGTCGGCGCCTTCGATCAACAACAAGGGAGCCGCGAGCCCATGCACGACGCCCATCACCTGCAGCGCATCGGCGGCCACGTTGACGCCGACGTGCTTGACCAGCACCGCCGCACCGCGCCCGCCCATCGCCGCGCCGAAGGCCTGCGACAGCGCCACGTTCTCGTTGATCGCCCAGCGAAATTCGATCCCGTGCGCCGGCCCGTGGGCTTCGAGGTGCAGCGCCAGCGAGGTCACCGGCGAGCCGGGGAACGCAGTCACGAACTCGATCCCGCCGGCCGCCAGCGCGGCCGCGAACGCGCTCACCGCTTCGACTTCTTCGCTCGACACTGCGTGTGATCTTGCCAGACCTCTGCGGCCAAACCACGGACCCACGCTCACAGGAAAGAGGCCCCCTCATAGGGGGCCCTACGTCCGTTCGAGCACTACGAACCAGCCCACCCGAGGTCGTACGCAGTGCGACCTCGGCGGACGCGAAGCGGCCGTGCGTGGCTCAGTCTGCGAATGGCTGCGGGGGTCTTTGTAGGTGAGCGAGCTCTCTGTTAGCGTCCCCGCGAGGCACCACCGTGGACATCAAGCAGATCTTCGATCAGATGCCGACCCGCTACCGCAAGGGCTCGGCGAGCAAGCCGACCAGCTACTACTTCTCGATCGGCGACTTCAAGGCGACCGTCAAGATCACGCCCGAGGCGTGCACGGTAGAGTCCGGCAAGACCATCGAGAACGCCAACGTGGTGCTCAAGACCACCCCGGAGCTGTTCAAGAAGATGGTGCTCGAGGGCAAGGCGCCGGGGCCCATCGACATCGCCCGCGGCAAGATCAAGACCAACGATCCCATGGGCCTGCAGAAGCTCCGCGAGATGTTCGACTTCTCGGGCGTGTAGGGCGTAGGCTCGTGCCATGCGCACGGTCTCGCAGCTCTGCTCCCTCGCGTTGCTGGCCTCGATTGCGGGCTGCGGTCTCATCGACCGCATTCGCGGCGGAGACTCGGACGAGGCCGAAGAGGCCGGTGAAGCGGGTGAGGTCGAGGCCGACAAGGACGAGCAGCCGGCCAACGAGGAGCCTCCGCCGAGCGAGCCGACGCCGGCCCCGACCGGCCTCGATCGCTTCAAGCACTGGGTCCCGAACCACGCGTTCCTCAACACGCCGACGATCGTCGGCGACGTGATCTCGGCCCAGGAGCTGATCGTCGCGACCCTCGACGCGCACATCGGCGTGAGCCGAGACGGCGGCAAGACCTGGCAGTGGACCAAGGCCGACGACTTCGTGCGCGACGTGACCGGCTACCCCGGCGGGCCCTACGTCGCGCTGCACGACGGCGCGCTCTCGCTGTCCAACGACGGAGTGAGCTGGCGTCGCCTGCCTCGCTACGGCGCCGACGTGCTGATCGACGTGGTCGCGGCCGAGATCGGTCTGGTCGCGATCGGCAAGAACGGCGGCTTCGTGCATCTCGCCAAGGACGGCACCCATCGCGGCGATGGTCTGCTGCCCGACAAGTTCAAGCCCAAGGCGGTCACCGAGCTCAACGGCGCGGTGCTGGCCTGGGCCGGCAAGCGTGGCTACGGCACCACCGATGGCGTGACCTGGACGCAGCTCGAGTCGATCCCGCCGATGCCCGACGGCAAGACCTTCTTGACCTCCGCGGGCAGCTGCACGATCGGCAAGGTCGGCACGCGGCGCGGCGTGGTCTGTTCGGTCACCGGCACGGCGCATGGGGTCGGTGACGAGTTCGCGGTCGAGAGCAAGGGCGTGGTCTCGCTGACCCGCGACGGCGGTGAGACCTGGATGACCTCGACGCTGCCGTTCAAGGGCGCCAACGCGATCTTCGGCACCGCCGGCGGTCCTTATTATGCGGTCGGCAACGCGGGCGCGATCGCAATCTCCAAGGACGGCGGCGCGACCTGGGTCGATCAGAAGTGGGAGGAGAGCGCCAACTTGCTCGACGGCATCGTCGACGGCCAGACGATCGTGATCGTCGGAGCCGGCGGCACGGTGATCCACTCGACCAACGGCGGCCAGAAGTGGGACTACGCGCAGCCACCCGCCGGCAAGAATTTGTCGTGGGTCGGCAAGTCGAGCGGGCAGTTCGTGGCCAGCGACGGTCGGGCATTCATCGCCAGCCAAAACGGCGTCGACTGGGTCGAGGCCGAGCCGATCGAGATCGCCGGCTCGCTCGGCGACTGCGATGATGACGGCCCGGCCGACAACGAGCGCTGCAAGTGGGGCGCCTCGGTCAGCACGCCCGACACCTTGCCCGAGGTCCGCGGCCTCGTGTTCGACGGCGACGTCGGCCTCGCGCTGGGCGACAGCGCGTTGGTGGCCGTGACCAGCGACGGCGGCGGCAGCTGGTCGGCCGCGCACGGGCTCGGGCTCGCCCGCTACGGCGCGCTCACCTACGCCGTCAGCGGCACCAAGCTGCTCGCGAGCGACGGCACGCGCCTGCTGAGCTCGAGCGACGCCGGGACCACGTGGGTCGACGGCGAGATGCCGCGCAAGTACGCGATCAACACGGTGCACGTCGCTAGCAACGGCGTGTGGCTGGCGGGCACGCGCGACGAGGTCATCGCGGCCAAGGTCGATCCCAAAGTTTGGCTGCCCGCGGCCGGCGATCAGCTCAAGGGCGACTGGCGGTGGATCTACGAGATCAACGGCGTCGTCTATGTGGCCGGGACCAAGGGCCAGCTGCTGCGCAGCGAGGACGGCAACGCCTGGACCTTCGTCGAGACCGGGATCCCGAGCCCGGTGATCGCGATGGCTGGCGACGCGAGCAGCGTCTGGGCGGTCACGGCCTACAGCAACAAGCGCAACAACATGCTGCTGCGCAGCGAGGACGGCGGCGCGCACTTCATCGTCGTCGGCGAGATCGCCGGCCCCAGCGACGAGCCGGACCTGCGCGTGCACGACGGAGCGCTGCACATGGCCGACATG